>CADBUD010000161.1 GCA_902797785.1 uncultured Lachnospiraceae bacterium | reverse complement strand
TTTCGAATCGCTCTGTTTTCCGAATTCAGAAATTATTTTCAAATATCGGAAAATGGGAGCATGGCAAATCAGAAATAATGGAAAGCGAAATGCCCGGCAAACGCCGGGCATTTGATATATCATTTTAATTTCTGTTAAAAGGCAAGGTCCTCTTTCTGATCAATCGCGGCAGCAACTGCGTTTTTACCGAAGATATCACCCCATTTTCGTCATGCCTGTCTCTCGTTGACTTTTTGTATGCGCATGTGATATAATAAAGGAAAGCGTAGGATTACTGCTTGAAACTGATTGACTAATATGAATGGAGGATGTATAAATGCTGGAATTTACAGGATTTCGTAAGACAAACGAAGAAGAACGCAATACTCTGAAAACGCTCGGACTGAAAAGCGCACTCGGCACGCCCCTTTCTTTAGGCGCCTATTTTGGTGAACCTCTGATTACGGACGATCATGCCTTTGTCTTTATTTCGGCTTGTTTTGATGATGAGGAGCAGAGAAAAGCAGAAAAAGCACATCTCTGCGCGGAATTCGGCATTACAAGCCCCTATGACACTGTACCGACAGAGTATCTGTTGCTTGCCGGCGAAGCTGTCATCCGTGTATTTGCGAAGGTGCATGGCTTCCAAGAGGGCAAATCTGTGAAAATCTGCCGTATTGCAATGTCGGAATCGCTGCTGCCGGTGGAGGACAGCGTAAAAAAGATGATTCGCAGTGCATTTTTCTTCTGGTATGCGCCCGACAACGAAAGTGCCGAAAAATACGGAATCAGACTGGAATATTCTGACCGTGAGGCGGAGATCAGAATCGTCTGATCGGCGAAAGCAGATCATCTGAACCGATGTCGGATCAACCGCAGACCGATGTAAAGCAACGCAACGTCTGCCGCTTCAAGAATCAGAATCTGCTGACAAGATAACCAAACACCGCAGCGATAAGAACAAGGGCGGCTGCTTTTCCGTAATGAGAATCCTCCGCCATGAACTTCGTCGGTGTATAATCTTTCAGCTTTCGCAAGTGCCTCACATCCTAGACATTTGCGTTTTTCCGGTTGTGATAAAGAACGTTTATTATATTCTGTTCTTCATACTCACGCATATTTTCCGGAAGGGGGAAGCATCAATGATAATATGTCCGGGCTGCTATGTTGATTATATGAAACTGGCAATCGTGAATCAGACACAGGATATCATCCGAATATGCCCTGAATGTAATTGTATTATTTATAAAAAGGAAGGGCGTATTAAAACGACGAATCTTGCAACATTCATGGAAAAAAGAGGACTTCCTGATTTGTGGTCGGAATTAACACTTCTTGAAACAGAAGAAACTGCTGAGGAAGAGACTTATGAAGAAGCGAAGGATCTGTTTCCCGCAATAGAAGAATAAAGCAATCCACTTTGTGGTGAAAATCAGGCAGTTGCCTTTGCTGATTCTTTTGACAGTTCTTCGGTTCCCCAGTCAGACCATTCTAAGCCGAGTTTCAGAATGATGGTTGTTGCAGCGGCCATTACGGTCAAAGCGTAGAAAACAGTGAAAATAATCTCTACTATCGGGAAAAGCTTCAGGAAACCAATCAGCCCGACGCCGTAATCATTGAGAAATCTGAAGTGCAGCAAGATCGGAATGCCGACGATTATAAACACCCCTGCAATGACAGCAAGTATTCCTGCTTTAGAAAAAACAGTGATAACAATTTTTCTGAGAAGCTTGGCAAATACGAATACAGGGCAGGTCATGGCAGAGGATTTTTTTCCGTCAGACTTGTCAAGCATCAAAGCCTCACATTTATTCAGAATGGCATCACACAGATCGTTGCTTACTTTATGCAGGAAATCAAAAAAAGATGCAATGATCGTTGCTGCACTTATTATGGCAGCAGAAGCGAACATAACAGCCAATACGAAAAGAATTATGAACAGCAGCAGGAAAAAGAACAACATCGCCATTCTGAACCTCACATCATCAAAACTTATAAGGTTATGAATGAATGTCAGCAAAGCAATCCCTAAACCGGAAAGAACAATGATATGAGTTTTGGAAAGAGCTCTGCTTATGAGAATCGAGACTGTTGAGAAGAAAAATAACGGTATATACAGGACAGAAAGTAGATTTACAGCAATCAGTTTCAATGCTTTCATACGTATCACCTCACTTAATTTACTACATAGCTTATACTTGCTATGGTTCTGTCTTCCGTGCTTATTTTTGCCTGTAATGCAGCTTCACTATGAGGGTCAACGAATACAAAAGTTGTGCCGTCATGTCCCAGACCAACAATGGGAGAGCCTTTACAGTATGACGGAGTTCCTATGCAGCCATTTTTGCTGTTCGTCAGCTTTGTGATATGATCGCCGGCAGTCATGCCTCCCCAGAGCTTGATATTGCTGTCGTTTATTTCAACGCCTACAGGTTTATTGGTGTTGTCATCCGCAGCGGTGATAACAAACAGTCCTTTTATCTCATTGCAGCTGTAAGAATTGTATTTTTTCTGTATCATGGTGCTCTCAAAAGGCGAATCCATATTGAAAGTGAACTTGTCAAAAAGTTCTTCTATGTTATAGATCTGATCGTTTATCTGTATCTTATGAGAGAAGCTCTTTTCGTTCAGTATCTCTGGTTTTGCCTGATATAACTGGTATTCCTGAATCGGAAGGACAAAATCAGTATTATTGTTTCTGCCGGCACTTATGACAGGGGATCTGTCTTCTGTGCAATTGCTGCCGAAGGGAACTGACACATCTGGAACAACATCAACGCTTTTTACATAGTAATCGCCCGGCGTGACGTATTCCGTGCCGGAAAAGCCGTTTGCTTCATTATGATGTAAGAAAAGTCAACAATAATGTGTGCTTTGCGGAGTATTGAAACATTTTTCAGCCATGCAAAAGCTCCACCGTGATTTGACGAGCTTTTCGTGATATGGCAGGGGCGTGCAGGAAGTGCACACGAATCTGCACACGCTTAAGAAAATACGCACGAAAAATCGCGTAAATGCGATATATTCTATTTTTGATCGCGGGTTCGAGTCCCTCTGTCTCCGCTTTTTAGAAATGTCCTAGATGCGTAAAAATCAAGCATCTAGGACTTTTTTATTATTTCTCGCCGGAAATGAATTTCCAGAATCGGAGGCAAAAAAGCCGGTTTTTGAAGCCTTTTTCGGGGCAAGTGCAAAAGCAGAAGTGCCCCATTTTCCGGAAAGCATTTGTCTGTTTTCCATAAATGCGACATCCTCAAATTGTGCGATATCATGATTTTTGAAAAAATATCCAAAGCATATTGACACGATGTCAGAAT
>CADBUD010000160.1 GCA_902797785.1 uncultured Lachnospiraceae bacterium | reverse complement strand
TGGAATAAATCCACTGCCCAGCGTGTACATCTTTGCCAACGGGCAGACCATTCCGGTATCGCAGAAATCATAGGCAAATTTTCCTCTTGTGAAACTCGGACAGGAAGCCGGCTCTACCGCAACAATATCATAATCTTTTTCTCCCCGAAGCTTTTCTCCCATAAACGGAGAAATCAGCCCGCCAAGATTGGAGCCTCCGCCAGCACATCCAATAATGATATCCGGAGTGATCTCATATTTATCCAATGCAATTTTGGTCTCCAGACCGATGATCGACTGATGCAGCAGGACTTGATTTAACACACTTCCCAAAACATAACGATACCCTTCGTTCGTAGTCGCCACCTCTACTGCCTCTGAAATCGCACAGCCTAAGCTTCCTGTTGTCCCAGGATACTTCTCAAGGATCTTTCTCCCGACTGCTGTCGTTTCCGAAGGTGATGGCGTCACAGAAGCGCCATAGGTCCTCATGACTTCACGCCGGAATGGTTTCTGCTCATAGGAGACCTTTACCATAAAGACCTTACAATCAAGATCGAAGTAAGAACATGCCATCGACAGCGCAGTCCCCCATTGTCCGGCTCCGGTCTCTGTCGTGACGCCCTTTAATCCCTGCTTCTTTGCATAATATGCCTGTGCAATCGCCGAGTTCAGCTTATGACTCCCGCTCGTATTATTTCCTTCAAATTTATAATAGATCTTTGCCGGAGTCTGAAGCTTCTCCTCCAGACAGTAAGCACGTACCAAAGGAGCCGGACGATACATCTTATAGAACTTCTGAATTTCCTCCGGAATATCAAGATAGGCAGTGTCCTCATCCAGCTCCTGTCGGATCAGTTCATCACAGAACACCGGTCGGAGATCTTCAAACCCCATCGGCTCTAATGTCGCCGGATTCAAAAGAGGTGCTGGTTTGTTTTTCATATCTGCACGTACGTTATACCACTGCTTTGGAATTTCCTCTTCTTTTAAATAGATTTTGTATGGAATGGTCTTTTCAGCCATTAGTCACTTCCTCCTCAAAATAATAATTTCCCCCATTCTAACATACTTTTTTATATTTTCCAATTACTTTTTCCCGTTCTCCTTTTATGATCTCTTTCTTTATCCTTCTGAATTTTCTTCTTTTTCCTTTTTTGCTCTTCTCTTTTCTATTTTTTTCATCAGTTTGTTCAGATGTTTTTGGATATCCTCCTCATATTGTTCATGCTCCTGTTCCCACTTTGCATAATTCTCATCGCCCCGATGATCCTCCAGCGAATAATTTTGAACAAGATATTCCCCCATATAATGAGTCGCCTTTTTTGCCCCCAAGATATTCAAATGTGTCGCATTGGAAAAATCCTCTTCATAATTCAGACCGATCTCATCCCGTATGATATCATAATCAATATAAGGAATCCCCTGCTCCTCTACATAACGCTTGATATAATTGAGCATTTTATTGGCTTTTAAAAATCTGCTCCCTTTCGTGATCGGAGTCTGGCATAACACCAATTCGATCTGATTCTCCCTGCATAACTGGATGATCTTATCCAGATACTCGATATTTTCCTCGCGCACTTCCATTTCTTCAGTAATGATCGGTACTCGTTTTCTGACCTTATTTCCTTTCGTAGGAACATATCCAAGACGCCATGTCTCTCCCCTTTGATAATCATTTGACCTTAGCTTATCCCATCTCGTATGATAAGCGATCATTGGAAAAAGAAATTCTAATCTCTCATGATATCCCATCGTTCTAGGCATAAAATCCCAAAAGATCTCCCACTTCGTCTCATTTAACGGAATATTATCGATCGCCTCATGCAGTCTGGCTTTCGTAGCATAGTCCTCTCCATAGCTCAATGCATAAGTTTCTAGAACGATCACCTTAGGATGCTGTCGTTTGATTCCTTCCTTCATAAGATAATAGGATGCTGCAATCGGCTGCTGACCGGTAGAAATATCGTAGCTTGTAATTCCCTTCTCTTCCCACAAATACATCGGAGAAAAGCTGCAGAACACATGACTCGTCCCAAAGAACAGAACATCGATGCTGTCCTTTTTCTCCTGATAGAACGAGGCAACGGTATCATTAACATGAATCTTATACTGTACAAGATAGGTGACCTTTTGAAACAGGAATCCGAACAGGCAGGCAAACACAGCAAGTGATATAAAAAAACGAATCGTAAGCTTCTTTTTTTCTCCCATGGTTCTCCCTCCTAAAATTGAAAGTAAATGAACTGACTCTCATCAAATCCCGGACCATAGACACCGAACAGCAGAATCGAAAAAATCAATGCCAGATAGAAAAGATACCGGAACCAGATCCCCTGCCGGCACAACATTTCTATCAGATCAAGCTTTTTAAATTTCATCAGATCTACTGCCAGAAGGACCAACAGAGACAGGATAAATACCTTGAGCATCGCTCCGGACAATCCCAGATTCTGCAATGTCCCATCATATAAGACCTGCAGATGAATCTGTGTGACCATTTTTGCCATAATGCTCAATGCCTCACGTGAAGATTTCGCACGAAAGAAAATCCATGAAATATCTACAAAAATAAAGGTGGTAATGACTTTGATCAACTGATGACTAAAGCTTTCCACATTAATATGGAACCATTTGCAGAATCGTTCTCTCGCCTTCATCGTCCACTGTCCGACGATCTGATAGACTCCGTTCAATCCTCCCCATGCCACAAAATGCCAGCTTGCTCCATGCCACAGACCACTGGTCAAGAATACGATCAGAATATTAAGATATTTCCGAAGCTTCCCCTTTCGGTTCCCGCCCAGCGGAATATAAAGATAATCCCGAAACCAAGAGGTCAGGGAGATATGCCATCTTCTCCAAAAATCCACTACACTGTTTGCTAAATATGGAGTATCGAAATTTGCCATCAGATCAAATCCCATCACTCTTGCCGCACCGATCGCGACATTGGAATAGCCTCCAAAATCACAATAAATCTGAAATGCAAACAGAATCGTTGCTAACATCAGCTCGATTCCGCCATATTCTCCAAGATTATTATATACCTGATCTACCACGATCGCTGCATTATCTGAAATCACCATCTTCTGAAACAGACCATACAGCATTAAGATCAGTCCGCTCTGGACACGCTTCGCATCAAAATCATGCTTCACATTGATCTGCTTTAAAAGATTTTTGGACCGTTCGATCGGTCCTGCTACCAGCTGCGGAAAAAATGAAACGAACAATGCATATTTAAAGAAATTTTTTTCGCAATAAATGTCCCCTCGATAGACATCAATAATATAACTTAGAGCCTGAAAGGTATAAAAAGAGATTCCTACCGGAAGGATCACATCAAAGGCTGCATTTACCGGTTGAATATGCAGAATGCCAAGAATATGATTTATGGTATCCACAGCAAAATTAAAATATTTAAAAAAGAACAAGATCGCAAAATTCAATACCAAGGTCCCGACCAGTATTCTCTTTTTGAACTGATTCCTCTTTTTCTCATCCTCCATCTTCTTTGCACGATCGATCAAAAGTCCGCCAAAAAAAGTCGCCGCAGTAGAAGTCAGCAACAGCAGGATATACTTCGGATTCCAGCACATATAAAAAAAATAGCTTGCAAACAGCAAAAAAAGATACCGGAACCGATACGGTATCAAATAATATCCCAGACACACGACAGGGAAAAAGACTAAAAAATCAAACGAATTAAATAACATGACCTATCTCCTTAAAATTTTATCTTTTTATAATTAGTCTTTTTTCATAAGAAAAAGTCTCACTCGCTCATAATCTTTTTTACTATAGTCTTAAAGCTGTCGCGTGTCAAGGATTATCTTTTCTTTTTTTTATATTTCTCGGTTACTATTCACAGCAGGAACCCATTATCTCTATTCCTCAATATGCTCGATTCCCTGTGCTATGATAGACCTCACATGGTCGTCTGCAAGGGAATAAAAGACCGATTTTCCCTCCCTGCGGTTTTTCACCAATTTATTTTGTTTTAAGATTTTCAGTTGATGAGAAATGGCTGACTGGGTCATATTTAATGCTTCTGCAAGATCGCAGACACAGACCTCTGCTTCAAATAAAACTAATAAAATACGGATGCTTGTCGAATCACCAAAAATCTTAAAAAATTCTGCCAGATCATAAAGCTCGGTTTCCTCCGGCATTTTCTCGTTCACGATCTTCAACAATTCCTCATGAACTTCCACCAGATCACAGCATTCTAATTCCAATTCTTTTTCCATCTTGATTTCCTTGTTACTGTTCACAGTCCCCTCCCGACATTTGGATTTCCTTTACAACTTTTTCACAGATAAAGCACGTATCGCATTTAATACTGCGATCACCATGACTCCCACATCCGCAAAAATAGCCAGCCACAGATTCGCGATTCCCAATGCTCCCAAGACCAGACAAATTACCTTTACCCCAATCGCAAAATAAATATTTTCATATACGATCCGAATGCACTTCTTAGAAATCCGGATCGCTTTCGCAATTTTTAGCGGATCATCATCCATCAATACAATATCTGCTGCTTCAATCGCCGCATCAGATCCCAATGCTCCCATAGCGATTCCAATATCTGCCCTTGAAAGCACCGGAGCATCATTGATTCCATCTCCGACGAACGCCAGCTTTTCCTGCTCCGGTCTGGAAGCTAAGATTTCCTCTACCTTAGCCACCTTATCTGCCGGAAGCAGTTCACTATATACTTCCTCGATCCCGATTTCCTCTGCCACCTGATGCGCCACGCCTTTTCTGTCTCCAGTCAACATGATCGTCCTCTTCACGCCAGTCTTTTTCAACTCCTGCACCGCCATTTTCGCATTCGGCTTAATACGGTCCGAGATCAAAATATGCCCTGCATACTCACCTTCGACCGCAATATGAACGACCGTCCCTACTTGATGACATTCTTTATAAGAAATTCCAAGCTTTTCCATCAGCTTCGCATTTCCTGCTGCCACTACTTCTCCATCGACCTTCGCCACAACACCATTCCCGCCGATCTCTTCTACGTCCGTCACCCGCATTCGATCCATTTCTTTTCCATGCGCTCTCTGAATGCTTTTACTGATCGGATGAGAAGAAAAGCTCTCTGCTAACGCTGCATATTCTAACAGCCGCTCCTCTTCCATGGAAGTATGATGCAGTCCGGCAACTTCAAACACACCATGCGTCATCGTTCCTGTCTTATCAAAAACAACATACTTCGTCATCGCAAGCGTTTCCAGATAATTGGAACCCTTGATCAGAACGCCGGCGTTGCTCGCACCACCAATCCCTGCAAAAAAACTAAGCGGAATACTGATCACAAGGGCACACGGACAGCTGATGACCAAAAATGTCAATGCACGATAGAACCATTTTCCCCATTCCGGCGAAATCCCCATCAGAAGCATTTGAATCAATGGGGGAAGAAGCGCCAATGCCACCGCGCCATAACACACGACCGGCGTATAGATCTTTGCAAATTTGGAAATAAAATCCTCAGATCTGGATTTCCTTGAGCTTGCATTTTCTACAAGATCTAAAATTTTAGAAACAGTAGATTCTTCAAATTCCTTCGTCGTCTGAATCTTAAGAACACCGCTCATATTAATATATCCACTAAAAATCTCTTCTCCTTCTGAAATATCACGAAGGACACTCTCGCCCGTCAGCGCACTTGTATTTAATGTAGAAGATCCTTCGATTACGATTCCATCTAACGGTACCTTTTCTCCCGGCAGGACAACGATCCTGGCCCCCGCCTCTACCTCATCCGGATCTACCCGTTCGATCGTATTTCCCCGTTCAATATTCGCATAATCCGGACGAATATCCATCAGATCACTGATATTCCTTCTGCTTTTCCCGACTGCATAGCTTTGGAACAGCTCCCCGATCTGATAGAACAGCATAACAGAAACCCCTTCCCTGTATTCCCCCAGAAAAATCGCTCCCAGAGTCGCCACTGCCATCAGAAAATTTTCATCGAACACCTGACGATTCCAGATTCCCTTTCCTGCCTTTCTAAGAATATCATATCCGATCACCAGATACGGAATCATAAAGAGAGCAAACTCAAGGACTCCGCCAATTGGAAGCAGTGACAGCAAAAGAATCAGGGCGGCTGATATTATGATACGTATTAAGACCTTTTTTTGCTTTTTATTCATAACAGTATCCTATAAAAATATCTCACAATCATCTTCTACTTTTTTGCAGTTTTTAAGTACATCCTGCATCACCTTTTTTGGCTCTGCTCCCTCTTCAAACTCTACGATCATCTTTAATGCCATAAAATTTACCGTAGCATCCTTTACTCCCGCAGTTTTTTTCGCTGCATCCTCCATTTTGTTTGCGCAGTTTGCACAGTCTACGTCGATTTTGTATGTCTTTTTCATAATCATCCTTCCTTTCTTTTTG
>CADBUD010000159.1 GCA_902797785.1 uncultured Lachnospiraceae bacterium | reverse complement strand
TATACTCGTTAACGAAAACCGTTGCCGGTTTTCGCTGACGGTATAAAAATGATGCGCACGGATTTTGTAAGGAAAATGTCGCTTTCAGCGACCAAAATCCGGCGCAACTCATGAACAAAACGGCAGGCCATTTCGTTCATGAGTATAACTAAAAATCTCCCTACTGACCGAATTAAAATAACGGTTCATCATCTTTACATCGTCTAAAAGAAGTGCTTTAATAAAATTATTATACTGAAGTTCTACAGAATCGAACCATTCTGTGATCATATTCCGGAACATGCTCACGACCTCCTGATTCGTCAGCTTAAGCTCATACCTTGGTTTCCGATTTGCAGTCGCCTCTCCCTGTGTTTCAAATGAGATTACCTTCAGATATCCTGTTGCAAGCAGCAGACTCCAGATTGCGGAAGCATTTCCCTGCAAGCGGTCAAATACAATCTGTTCATCAATTGGCCCGGTAATGATTTCACCACGCAAAAGCCTTTCGAACGTCAGCTTGATCTCTGTGCTTCCCTCTCGAATCAGTTTTCCTACCAGACTGTTGGAGCTCGTATTCGCCCAGTATGCTCCCAGTGTTTTCTTACTTAAAAAATTAATGATCGACCACGGGTCATAAATATCCGTCACACTTCCAAACGTAAACCCGTCATACCAAAGCTTTACTCCCGCTTTGTCAGAAAGTCCCCGCTCCTCCATAGCGTCAAAGACTTCTTTCTCCATCAAACTAAAACAAGTCGCATATTTATCAGAAGTCGTTGTTACGACTTCCAGATTATTTAGATCAGAAAATATCGATTGCTTTGATCCTCTGGTAATTCCAGTAAGAACCGCTCGATCCAGATATTGATTGGTCTTAAATGTCGTATTGAACATACTGCGGATAAAGGAAGTGAACTCTTCCCAATAGCCACTGACATAAGCCTCCTGCATTGGCGTATCGTACTCGTCCAAAAAAATCAGAACCTTTTTTTCATAATATTTTGATAACATTCTAGACAGCCCATTCAATAAATTGATTGCCATCTCATCAGACATTTCCATTGTTGTTTCCGAAAACAGCTTTTTCTCATTTTCTGTAAGCTTTTCTGAAACTCTCAAAAAATCAAAATTATCATACAGATTCATGATTGTCCTCTTCATCTGAATAATAGCACTTTGATACGTAACTGCTTTGATATTCGCAAATGATAATTTAATTACTGGAAAGCCGCCTGCCAGTTCTCTATATCTCTCGTCCTCCCAGATGGAAAGCTCATGAAAAAGCTCCTCCTGATTGTCATAGCGATTCGAGAAAAACGGTCAAGCATACTCATGTTCAAGGTCTTTCCAAAACAACGCGGACGAGCGATCAGCGTGACTTCATCTCCCATCTCCCACCATTCCCTGATCAGATTTGTCTTATCCACATAAAAATAATTATTTTTTATTATTTTTTCAAAATCCTGTATCCCAATCCCTACCGTTCTTGCCATATTTATAACCTGCTTTCTGAACATTTTTAATCTAGGCAAACGTTACTATTCACAGCTCAATGTCATTTAGTTTAGCCAAGGGGAAATAACCGAACTATAATACTTTCGATGGTGCGAAAGTTTTATAGCAGGAAATATGCAGCATTTATTATTTTTTTGCATGGCAAACAGACAGATTTTACATCTGTCGAAAAAAATAGTATAATAGCAGACAGACAGCGTTTCTTTATCCTGCCCGGTATATGAAATATCGCGGTTTTCGGAAATGGGCGGTCTTTAGCCGTGGATATTTCCGGTCATTCCGTATCGGTATCAGTTCTTTACGAAGAAGGGCTGTCACATCTATTTGATGTTCCTCTGCAGCAGGGCGGAGGAACATCCTGCAGATATGGGCGGCCACGCTGAAATTGATCTTATATGCGTGCTTTCTTTTCTTTTCGGGAATGGCTGTCTGGCTGATCAGTATTTCTGTAATGTTATATGCTGTCAGCCTTGCCCATATCTCCTGCATGACAAACTCAGGCTTATAAGAATGGAAATTACTCAGACCAATCGTATATTTCAGTTTCCGGAACGAAGTCTCGATGCCCCATCTCCGGCAATATAGCTTTTTGATTTCTTCTGGCGGGAATTCATCTTCTGGCAGGTTTGTCATGATGCATTCATATGTATCGTCAGAAATAGGAAAACGGACAATACGGAAAGACATGGTATATGTATCCAGGGAGCCGTATTCTATGTA
>CADBUD010000158.1 GCA_902797785.1 uncultured Lachnospiraceae bacterium | reverse complement strand
GGAAGTTCATCGACAGAAAATACAGATGCAGCAGGAAGCGCAGATACGACAGAGGCAGATGATTCCGGTTCATCGGATGATGCATCTAAGGATGCTTCACAGGAGTCCGTAAAAGCAATCATTGGAACACAGGATCTTTTGGGCGGCGCAGCAGTTACCAAGGGAGAAAACTACTTTCAGCAGACCATGGGAGATGGTGCAGAAATCAAGGTCTTTAGTGCGGGAAGAGATATCAACAGTGCCCTGGCATCAGGAAGCGTGGATTTTGGAATGTTCGGCGTGTGCCCTACCGTTGTAGGTCTGACCTCAGGAACAGATTTCAAGATCATCTATATTGAGTGTCTGATTCGTGGTTCCGAGGGAATGGTCGTTAGAAAAGGAAGCGGCATTGAGTCCGTAGAGGATCTGAAAGGGAAAAAGGTAGCAGTCACCGTGGCTTCGAGTGGACATTACGGTCTGCTTTGTGCCTTAGAGGATGCGGGAATGACCGTAGATGATATCGAAATCGTAGATATGGACCCGGCATCCACCTATTCAGCATGGGAGCGCGGAGATATTGATGCAGCCTATACCTGGAATCCGACATTATTAAATATTGCAAAAGAGGACGGAGAGATTCTTCTTACGGTAGAGGATCTGGTGGCAAAGGGACATCAGACCATCAACTTCCACGTTGTCCGCACCGAATTTGCAAAAGAACATCCGGAGGCAGTCAAGGCATACTGTAAGGCGCTTGCCATGGGAGTTGATTTATATAAAAATGATGAGGCAAAGGCTCTGGACGTTATCAGCAATTACTTAGAAATCGATGCAGAAAATGCAAAAGAGCAGATGTCCGATAAATATCTTACCTTAGAGGAGCAGATGTCGGATGAGGCATTTGGGAACGATACCGCAGCGAATACGATTCTTCAGGTATCCGAGTTCCTGAAGGAAGCAGGGCAGATCGAGGATGCGAAGGATTTAGCTTTCTTCCAGAACGCCATCGACACAAGTTATATTGAGGAACTGATTTCAGAGCAGTAGGCCGAAGTTCCGGCAGTATCATATGATTAAAAAAGAAAAGTCTTTCCCCACGGCAGTCACTTGCCGCTGGGAGAAAGGCTTTATGAACGTTAATGAGCATATAGGAAGAGTTTAGGAGGATATTGTGGCAGATTCAAAGATAGAAACAAAAAAGAAAATGTTGATGTCCATGTCATCTTTAGGGCTTGTATATAGTGGAAAAGGTGGAAAAGAACAGAACACCACCGCATTGGAGCAGGTCGATTTGACAATCTATGAAGGTGATTTTATTTGTGTCCTGGGTCCATCCGGCTGCGGAAAAAGCACCCTGTTAAATATCATGGCCGGTTTGATGGAGGCGACCTCCGGTACGATTGAGATGGATGGAGAGCCGGTAAAAGGGGTCGATGCGAAACGGGCTGTGGTCTTTCAGACGCCGACACTGTATCCCTGGATGGATGTTTATTCCAATATCGCCTTTGGCCCCAAAGTAAGAAAGGTAGAGAATGAGGTCATAGAGCAAAGAATCGACAAATATTTAAAGCTGATCGGCCTGGAGGAATTCGCGCATGTGAAGCCTTATGAGCTGTCGGGGGGAATGCGTCAGAGGGTCGCTCTGGCAAGAGCGATCGTAAACGATCCGAAGATGATTCTGTTGGATGAGCCGTTCGGGGCGCTGGATGCTTTTACGAGAAACAGTATGCAGGATCTGATCCGGAAAATCTGGAAAAAAGACCGGACAACGATATTTTTGATCACACATGACGTGGATGAGGCACTGACGCTTGGGACGCGGATCATTACGATGTCGGCAAGACCGGGACGGGTGTTAAAAGAGTTTGACGTCGATTTTACCTTGAGGATGAATGACAGTCAGGAAGATGCCAGATATTCTCCGGAATATATAGAGCTTAGAAAAGAAATTTTAAAATTAATAGGATTGGGGCAGGAAAAATGAGAGAGATTATTTTAAAGCCAGAGCTGGTAAAATTTGAAACCTTCCGTGATTTTGCAGCGGAATATCAGTTGAATCAAAACGATCTGATTTTGACGACAAAGTATTTATACGATACCTTTGTAAAGGAGTGTGTTGGAGAAATCCCTTATATTCTTCAGGATTCCTTCGGGAGCGGAGAGCCGACCGGAGAAATGGTTCAGGCGATTTTTGACGCAGCAGAATATGACGCCTACGATCGTGTCGTTGCCATCGGCGGAGGAACCGTTCTGGATATTGGAAAGCTTTTGACGATCCGCCGGACAGGAAGCGTCAATGACCTGTTCTTTCACCGGGCAGAATTGATCAGAGAAAAAAAGCTGATCGCGATTCCGACGACGAGCGGAACCGGCTCAGAGGTGACAAGTACTTCTGTGGCAATCGTAAAGGACGAGGAAGGAAACACGACGAAGATGGGACTTTTATCCGAGGACTTGATCGCGGATGTGGCCTGTCTGATTCCTGAATTCTTATATGAGCTTCCTATGCGGCCGTTCGCAGAAGCCATGATCGATGCACTGATACATGCGACAGAGTCCTATCTTTCTCCGACAAGGGCGACGATGACGACAGAATTATTTTCTCTCGGCGCGATCCGGATTCTGCTTCACGGACTGAAACTGTATCAGCAGGGCGTCGATATTCGAAAGGCGTACGCGTCAGAGCTGCTGACAGCCTCCTGCTATGCAGGAATCGCCTTTTTGAGCGCAGGCTGCGGTATCGTACATGGGGTATCCTATCCTATGAGCGGAGCTTATTTTGTGACTCATGGCGCAGCCAATTATGTTTTCTTCCCGGAAACGCTCCGG
>CADBUD010000157.1 GCA_902797785.1 uncultured Lachnospiraceae bacterium | reverse complement strand
GCCAACTAATACCTTGGATTTTAGGTATCTTTGAGTACATTTGCTCACGTTTGATAATGTTTTTAATTACTTAATATTTTCTCCTTTCAGATACGTCTGAAGCTCAGACGAAATATGCTCAATAAAGTTTCTTTTTCTATCTGTCCGATTGTGCTCCGAAGAAACAATCCCGTGCAATTCCTCCACACATTGATCCAGCTCATCATTTACAACGACATAGTCATATTTTTCTATTTCCTTTGACTCCTCCAGGGAACGAGACATCCTCTTTTTGATCACATCCTCCGTTTCTGTCCCACGCCCTGACAAACGGCGTTTCAATTCTTTTGCAGAAGGTGGAAGAAGATAGACCAAAACCGCTTCCGGAAACACCTGCTTTACGTTCAATGCGCCCTCGACCTCAATGTCCAGAAGCACATCCCTCCCCGCTGCCAGCTGTTCCTCGACATAATCCCTGGGAGTCCCATAATAATTTCCAACATAATTTGCATGCTCCAAAAATCTTCCCTCTGAGATTTTTTGCTCAAATTCCTCTTTCGAAAGGAAAAAATACTCCCTTCCATGCTGCTCCCCTTCTCTCGGAGAACGTGTCGTCGCGGAAATAGAAAAAACATAACGTGGATATTTTCCCATGAGTCTTTTTATTGTCTCTCCCTTTCCCGTTCCGGAAAAGCCGGAAACAACGATTAGAATGCCTTTCTCTGTCACAAATCTCTCCTCCTGTTTTTTATCCTTCCTCTTTGGCCGGATTCAGCTGTTTTTTATCCAAACGAGACGCCAAGGTCTCTGTCTGCAGAGCAGACAATACGATATGTCCGCTGTCCATCACCATGACGGATTTTGTCTTCCTGCCCTGTGTCGCATCTAATACCCTTCTATCCTCCTTTGCCTGGATCACAAGCCGCTTTGCCGGCGCAGAATCCGAGGAAAGGACTGCCACGATCTTTTCTTTATTTACCAAGTTCCCAAATCCAATATTAATTAACTGTATCATGATTCCGCCCTCATTCAATGTTTTGAATCTGTTCTCTGATTTTTTCGATTTCAGTCTTTAGATCGATTGCGATGCCTGACATTTCAGTATCATTTGACTTGGACAAAATTGTATTCGCCTCCCGGTTCATCTCCTGTGCGATAAAATCCAGCTTTCGGCCGATGCTCTGCTCTGCCTCCAAAGACTGCCGCATCTCTGTTATGTGACTTTTTAACCGGACCGTCTCTTCATCTACACAGATCCGATCCGCATAAATCAGAACCTCTGCTGCGATCCTGCTCTCATCCAGAACGGAATCCTCCAAAAACTCCTTTACCTTTTCCTGTAGTTTTTCCTGATATTCCTCCAGCCGTTTCGGCGAACGCTCTTCGATTTTTTCCACCAGCCGCTCCAGCAGAGCCAGCTTTTCTTTGATGTCCAGGGAAAGCCTCTCCCCTTCTTTCTTCTTGAACAGAACGAACTGACCGGCACAGGTCTCCACGCACCGTTTTAAGACAGGCCAGATTCCATCCTCCAGCTCCGGCTCCTCCCTTGTGAGAACCTCCGGACACTTTGCCAGATCTGACACAGCAATATCAAAGGGAATCCCAAACTCCTGCTCCATCTGATGATAACAGTTCAGATATTCCTCTGCCAGCTCCCGATGAAAGGAGAGGGGCACCATCTTTTGCATTTTTTCTTCAAAAACAAGAAACAGATCTACCTTTCCTCTTTGAACAAAATCCTTTAGCAGTACACGCAGCTCCGCTTCGAACGGATAGAACTTCCGCGGCATCTTCATTCCCAGATCCAGATATCTGTGATTCACTGCCTTCATCTCTACTGTGATCTTTCCGTATTCTGTAACTTCCTCATATCTTCCGTAGCCGGTCATACTCTTTATCATGTTATTCTACCCTGTTTCATTTCTGCTTTCAAATTGTCAGTTTCGGTGTTTCTCTGCAAAGCCATACGAAATGATTATAGTTGATTTTCATTCAAACGTCAACCCAAAAAACAGACCGGATTCTTCCTCCTGTTACTATTCACAGTCGATTTGCTAAATGAAAGAGATTCGTCGTGCTTGCACGTAAGAAACTCTTTTATTTAGCATATTTTCCTGCTGTGAAGCAGGAACTCCTCCCAGAATGAGGATTTCAGGCGCGAATGCGCCGGGAGAGCTGCGAAGCAG
>CADBUD010000156.1 GCA_902797785.1 uncultured Lachnospiraceae bacterium | reverse complement strand
CGAATGGAAAAGCATTAATATCGGCAAGCAAAATGACCCCCTTATAAATGCAAGAATTCACTATAATTCAACCCCATCGGAAACATCCTCCTGCAACGATAATCACAAATGGAACAACGGCAAGGTTACAAAAGCCGCAACCTATACTGCAACGGGCATTAAAACTTACACCTGCACTGTATGCGGTGAGACGAAAACCGAAACAATACCAAAGCTTCCGAAGAAGGCAAACACTTTAACCGTTAAGGTAAAGAAACCGACTGTTAAATATTTAAAGCTCAATAAGAAGAATCAGACTATTGCTCTTAAAAACTGGGCAACCGTTACAAAGGCGCAGGGCAAGGTTACCTACAAAAAGTCAAGCGGCAACAAAAAGATTACTGTTTCAAAAACAGGCAAGATTACCATCAAAAAAGGTCTAAAAAAAGGCACATACAAAATTAATGTTACGGTAACTGCAACAGGTAATGCCACCTACAAATCAGGAAGCAAAACCGTCACGGTAAAGATTAAAGTTAAATAGTTTTAACGAAGGCGCACAGAGTGGAAATATGACCATTAGAGCATATTTCCACTCTGTGCGCCTTTGGCGTGTGCATTTTGTTGCTATGAACAGCGGAGCTGTGAATAGTAACCTGATTTTTAAAATTTTATACGATTTTCGTCAAAAACTCTACGATTTTCGTCAATTACTAAATTTCACCAGAAAAAAATGTTATGATAATTCGACAAAATCAGGAATAGAGAAAGGAGTTTTTGACAATGATAACTTACATTTCAAAGAAACTAACAAACAGATTATTAACCCGGAAAGTGATCCTACCGGAAGACCTCGAGATCTATCAATTTGGTCTGGAACAATTGTTCACCAACATTATAGATATCCTCACTCTTTTAGGCATCGGAATTTTCATGAAAATGCTATGGCACGCGATCGTTTTTGGAGCAGCATTTATGTTTTTGCGGAAATACGCCGGAGGGTTTCATACTTCGACACAAATAAGATGCTACTACATGACAACCTTTGTTATTATAACGACACTTTGGATAATAAAATATATGCCGATCAATAATTTTATTTATTATGGATTAATAACAATATCAAGTATCGTGATTCTTTTATTATCTCCTGTAGAATCGAAAAATAAAGAACTGGATGGAATTGAAAAAATTATTTATAGAAGAAAGACCATTGAAATTTGGGGGATGGAGACATTACTATTATGCTTATGCGCATTCCTAAATCATGATCATTTGGCCTATGGAATTGGTTTTTCTCTTATCGTTATCAGTATCTCACAAATTTTAGAAGTAATTGTATGTCTGTTTCGTAACCTCCGAAATTCATAAGACAATTTTTTCACATCTTTCGTGATAATCTGCTATATTTAATGTTATACTTCAACAACATTAAATATAGCAGTTTTTTATATTTATAGATATTTATTGCTGATTTCATGACTTAAATGTGATATGATACAAAAAGATACTTGTCATATGAAATATACTCGTCAGTGAAAAACGCTGCAGTTTTTCACTCATTGTATAAAGTAAATGCCTGGCGTTTATAGGGGAGGAAAAAGCCATTATGAAGATTACTATAGCAATATGCGATGATGAAATAAAAATTTGTTCTCATATAGAAAAAATTTTACTTGATATTTTAGCAAACAAATCTATCGAAGCAGATATTGATGTGTTTTTTTCAGCAGAGGAATTGTGCAGAGAAATAGAACATCAAAAATATGATATGGTTTTTCTGGATATCGAGCTTCCGGAAATGAATGGAGTAGAACTGGGAAATTATATCAGAGAAATCAAAAATGATAATACTACTCAAATTGTCTATATATCATCTAGTCAAAAATACGCAATGGAATTGTTTGCAGTACGTCCTATGGATTTTTTAGTAAAACCTCTGAATCAAGAAAAAATAGAAAGAGTACTGAATGTATTTCTTAAAATCAAAGGTAGAATGGATTTTGTATTTTATTATAAAAAAAGACACACCAGCCAAAAGATAGAAATCTATAAAATCATGTATTTTGTGAGGGAAAACAAAAAGGTAAGGCTCGTTACCACTGAAGGAACAGAAACATTCTATGAATCATTAGAATCAATATATGAACAATTAAAAAATCATGGATTTTTATTTATTCATAAATCATATATCGTAAATCACCAATATATTAAGGTGATACAATATGATAGTGTTACAATGACAGACAATGAAACATTTTCTATCAGTCAGCAAAGAAGAAAAGAAATCAGAGAACAGTACTTCAGATTGGAGGCTATTTAATGGAAGATACATATTATCTAATTGCATATGTACTATCCTCTTTATTTGAGTATTATATCATATCCAAATTTATGAATATATTTCTAGGGAAATGTACGGTAAAAAAAGAATTTTTAATAACAGCATTTGCTTTTCGATTTATTCTTGGCACAGTGCAATATACATTTCTTCCCTTTGTAC
Organism: uncultured Lachnospiraceae bacterium; assembly: GCA_902797785.1. Taxonomy (GTDB): domain Bacteria; phylum Bacillota; class Clostridia; order Lachnospirales; family Lachnospiraceae; genus RUG14305. The sequence continues at coordinate 9,300 of CADBUD010000156.1, read as the reverse complement.
CATTAAATCTATTCGTAGGTATTCTTACGATGTTTGTTATCACACTGTGCTACGGAGGCAGCTTCATTAATAAAACGGTCACTGTAATCATTGTAAATGTTTGCCTGTTTACATCGGAAGTTATTGTTGCAGGTCTGCTGCTTTTGGGACATATAAATATTATATTGGATCTGGATACGCATAACGGAAATGCATTATCTTATATTGGTATGGCGGTTGTCCTATGGATTCTTTATGAAATCATCAGTGTATTCAAAAATATCAATACTCAGATCGTCCTTCCAAGATTTTTTGAAATTATTATTGCTGCATTAGGCGGCATTATTTTTTCCATGGAAACCGTCATTTTTCTACAAAAAAATATAGATGTCAGTACGAAATTTTTATCCGTGATCTGTATGCTGATTATATTGTTTCTGGTCATATATTTGTATGATGCAATTTCTCAAAGTTATATGAATCAGATGCAGGCAGAAATCATAGAAAGAGAAAAAAACTACTATTTAAAACAAGCAGAGCTCTTAGAGAAAAAAGAAAATGAAGCAACAGATATCCGTCATGATATCAACAATCATTTATATGTCATAGGAACCATGGTAGAAGATAGCAATGAGGAAGTAAAAAATTATATAGAACATATCCTAAAAAAGATTAAAAAGACCAGAATGTACTGTGATACCGGAAATTTAGCATTAGACAGCATCATTAATTACAAATTGACCATAGCTGCGGAGCATAATATTCAGGTTCTTTCGGAAATTATGATACCTTGCATTTTTGATGAAGGAGCAGAAGAGCTGGTAACCATATTGGGAAATTTATTGGATAACGCCATAGAAGCATCGGAGGATGTGGAAGACAAATATATTCATCTAAGAATAGTATATAAATCCAGCTCTTTATTTATCTATATAAAAAACAAGTACAATGGGATTCTTAACTTAGAGGATGGTGAACTGCAGACCAAGAAAAAAGATAAAAATTTTCATGGAATTGGATTAAAAAGTGTTAAATCAGCAGTTGAATTTCATCGTGGATTTACAGACATTGAGTATGATGAAAAGATTTTTTCAGTCAAAATTATGGTTTACCTTAAAGGTAAGTGATAAAGGAGCTAAAAGGTTTTATTTTTAAAAAATACCTACGATTTTCGTCAAAAACTCTACGATTTTCGTCAATTACGAAATATCATCCCAAAATTATGATATGATGATTTGGCTGAAAAATGAACAGGGAAAGGAGAAAAAATGAGATGAAAAAAGAAAAAAATTCAATTGATAAAATCATTAGCGCAGCAGCATTGGCTTCTGCAAAAGTCAATGTGAACTCTAACTGTACATGGTTCTTTCATCAGCCAAAATTACCAGAAGCTGTAAAAAAATTAAGAAAATTTTAAAATGCCTAATCATTTTTGATTTTTAAATAAATGTATCGTTTTATTACAACAACATTTGGAATCATAGTAATGCTTTCAGCAATGAAATATCTAACTTATAAACTGTTCATTTTACTATGATTTCATGATCTAGTTCGTTCTCACTGTAAAAAAAGTAAAGGGAAACTATGATACACAATCTATAGTGGAGTCGTCAGTAATAAGATTATGCATTTGATATTATATCCAAGAGCGAAATAGCTTAGGAACTGTGCGAAAATAACCTGTACATAATGCGCTGAATTTTTCTTTGAGAGTGACAGTTAAAAATCATGCGCATAGCGAGCTATGTAAGTGATTTTTGACTGTTGCTATCGGAGAAAAAAAGCAAGCAGAATGTGTAGGTCATTGATGCACAGTTCCTTACCATCTTGTTCTTGGAACACACCGGATTTTAGCTGCTGAAGTAGACATATTGCCGGTGCAGGCTCATGAATGAACCACAATCAATTTCATTCATGAGCCTAATAAAAAATAGACGAAAATAAAATGGAAGGATCAATCAGAAATGCCAAAACTATTAATAGCGGAAAAAGAAGAAAGGAAATGCAGGATTCTTGAAAATGCCATAAGAGAAAAATATCCAAACTGGTATATCGACTGGGAAACAGATATCAACTCAGCAATAAACAAACTAAGAATGTCCTTCGGAAATCATGAAAAATATTCCCTGTTCTTAATCAATATCCAAATGGGAGACCATGAAAAAAACAGGGAAGGTTTTCTTCTGGCAGAACAGATTCGTTCCTGTTCAGAATATTATTGTACTCCGATTCTTTTTTTATCTTCCATAAAAGAAGAAGTGTATCATGCGCTGTTTCGATATCATTGCTATAATTATATTTTTGAGCCATATTCCCCATCCGATATTTTAGAACAGATGGAATCACTATTTGAAGAGGGATATTTAAAGAAAATAATTACTGTCCATGATATCAATCGAATCATCTATAAAATTAATCGAAGTGAAATATATACCGTGGAATCTTTTTCTCACACCATCCACTTATATCTGTCTAATCATAGCTGTATACATACAAGAGAATACGGTCTGGGAGAGTTTTTGAAAATCTTGGGCTCTGAATTTTTACAGTGTCACCGCAGATATCTTATAAATCTCTCTTATTTTCTTCACTACGACAGAACATCACAGTATATAAAAGTTGGCGAACGAAATGTCCCTGTTGGCAGAAGATACCGGAACATGTTAGAAGGTAGATTGGGTATTTCCAAACGAATGTAAAATTAAATCTAAAAACTTATATCCACAATGAACGGAGAAAATTTTAAGAAGTGAAAAAATGGAACGACGAAAAATTACCTACAACCATACTATAATAGAATATAATTTAACATTAAAGCCTGTAAAAAACATCAATTTAAGAGTCAAACCGGACGGACAGATCAATGTTTCCGCTAATCCGAGAATTCCTCTAAACAAAATCGATGATTTTGTTTATCAAAATCATGATTTTATATTCCAAGCCTTAAAAGAATATGAAACGCAGAGAAAAGAAAAGTCTTTAGAAACAAAACAATATCAAAATGGAGAAACATTTCGTTTTCTCGAAAAAAATTTAACTCTGGTTCTCACAGAAGGAGAACAGGAATTTGTTCGCTATGATGATTCTTTTCTTTATCTTCAGGTTCAGGATATCCACGATCTCAGCATCAAAAAATACCTGATTTCAAAGTGGTACCATAATATGACCCTGTTAACCTTTCAAAAAAAATGTGATGAAGTATACGAAATGTTTCAATCTCATGGATATCAGGTTCCTCATCCCAAGCTCACGATTCGTTCCATGACCTCACGCTGGGGATCTTGCCGCCCTGACAGATCATCCATTACACTAAACAGCAAACTGATCATGGAACACGAAAAAAGCATTGAGAGTGTGGTAGTTCATGAATTTGCCCATTTTATCCACCCTAATCATTCCAAACAATTTTATGCACTTGTACAAACCATCATGCCGGACTATCGGTATTGGGAAAAAAAATTGATGTAAAACGAATTCATAAAATATGTCATACTAAAACAAAAGAATGAATAAACTATAGAAAAAAATAATGGATCGTTCCTTTATGAAAAAAAGAAAATTCCACGCATATCTTTATGAATATGAAAACGCAGAAAAACGGCAGAACTGCGGATACATAAAAGCAGAGCTTGATGAAGAAAAAGAAACCTATGCCATTTATCTGTCCACCGAAAAAAGAGTTCGCGAAGTTTATCTTCTTCAAACACTTGAAAATAAGCAATATTTTCAAAAAATAAAAGAATTATCAGATACTTCTTTTTTGAGAAGAAAAATTTCTGTATCACAGTCAGATCTATCTGAGAATTCTCCTATTGCTTTAAAAGAATCCCTTTCCTGTGGATTGGTTCTGATCACAGGAAACGATACCTTCATTGCAACAATTTGGGAAGATATTCTTCCTGATTGGGCTCTCTTAAAATCAGATTCAACTCATTTACATGAAGCAGATGATACTTTAATACAAGCTCAATCCGTAGAGGAAATATCTTATTTTTATCTGACTCCATCAGACGAATCCCCGAAAGCACATTCCTCCCTCTCTGATTCCAGTTCTCTTTCCAAGGATTCAAATTGTCCCGAGGCTTCCAATTATTTTGAAACCTCGAATCCTTCCGAGGCTTTGAATTATTCCGAGACTTTAAATTCTTTCGGGACTTTGAATCCTTCTGAGACTTTGAATCAATCCGAGGCTTTGACTTCTTCTAAGACTTTGAATCAATCTGAGGCTTTGACTTCTTCTAAAACTTTGAATCAATCCGAAACTTCGAATCCTTCCAAAACTTTGAATCAATCCGAGGTTTTGACTTCTTCCGAGACTTTGAATCCTTCTGAGACTTTGAATCACTCTGAGCCTTTGACTTCTTCCGAGACTTCAAATTCCTCCAAAACCTTGAATCAACCCAAAACCTTGGATCAATCCGAGACTTTGAATCAACCCAAAACTTTGAATCAACCCAAAACCTTGAATCACCCCAAAACCTTGAATCAACCCAAAACCTTGAATCAACCCAAAACCTTGAATCAACCCAAAACCTTGAATCAATCCGAGACTTTGAATCAATCCGAGACTTTGAATCAATCCAATAGCTCGAATACTTCCAAGATTCAAGACCGTATTCCAGACAAAAAATCCTCTCATGTTCAAAATACTTTCTTTTCCAAAGATTTTTTATCTACTCCTGACAAAAGTATTTTCAAAGCTTCTAATTTAATGACAGGTATGAGTCAATCTTTCCATCATGATCTATCAGAACAGCCAATATGGAAAATAGAACATCAGAAAAACACTTGGAAAACCATGACAGCATCATTTCCCATTGTTTGTCCTTTTGAATGGAATACAGAACTCCAGGCAGTCCGCCTTCAATTAAAAAACCTGAGACTGTTAGATCAAAGAGAGTGGAAGCTGGCAAATAATGCTTTTCTTCTTCATGGCTATATTCAATATAGATATTTTATTTACAGTGAATTTGAAGAAAATGGCAATTGGAAAAAAATCATAGGTGTTCCGGGACATTTTGACTGTAATGAAAATGATATGGCACAGCTTTTTGGATTTCAAAGATTTATGCCACAAAAAATGGAACGAAATATGACCGGTAAATTTGGTTTTTGGGTCTATGAAATTCCTCCTGCTGCTTCTTATGAATTTCATATGCCGGTCTATTAATTCTTATGCTCATCTTATACCGTTAACGAAAACCGGCAATGGTTTTCGTTAACGAGTATAAATCAATTTATAAGCAGCTCTGGATTTTGTTTTCCAAAAGCACCATCTGTCTTAGCAAAAGCTTTACTTTCCTCTACGCTTTTATCCTTAAGCTCCTTCAGCATCATTTTCGACATAATCACAACTGCAACCATCGTGATCAGATCTGCAGCCGGTGCGGAATAAAGAGCACCTTCCACCCCAAAAAACATAGGAAGAACAATAGCAAATGGAACACTAAGAACAAAATCCCTAAGAAGTGAAAGTCCCATTGCCATAATTGGTTTCCCAAGCGCCTGTAAAAATACGCTGATGGATTTCTGAAGACAAGTCAACACTATCATTGACAAAAAATATCTGAATGCCAGTACAGCGAACTCATTATACAATCCATCTTCACTTCCAAAAATAGAAGTAATCTGAAGTGGAAAAACCTCAAATAAAAACATTGCCACCAATCCAACGATTGTTTCTGCCTTAACAATAGTATAGAAAATTTTCCTTACTCTACTATACTTTGCAGCACCATAATTATACCCAATCACAGGCTGGGAACCGGCAGCTATCCCAATACATATGGAAACAACAATCTGAAATACTTTCATCACTATTCCCACAACAGTGAGCGGAATATCTGCACCATACTTGCTCCTTGCACCGTAAGTCACAAGAATATTATTCATAACTCCCATAATAACCACGATGGAAATTTGTGTCAAAAAACTGCTGATTCCTAAAGGTACAAATTTTAAAATAACACTTGTATCAGGCCTTATGCTGTCTAATGTTATTTTAAAGCTCTTTGCTTTTCTCAAATAAATTATTCCACAAAGAGCTGTCACAATTTGACCTGTAATTGTAGCAATTGCCGCACCTTTCATTCCCATATCAAGTCCAAAAATTGCGACCGGATCCAAAATGATATTTATCACACATCCCACTAATGTTGTAATCATTGCAAACTTTGGACTTCCATCTGCTCTAATAATCGAATTTAATCCATTTCCAAATACAAAAAATGGAATACCTATCACGATATAGTTAAAATACTCGATTGCATAAGTGTAATTATTTTCTGTTGCTCCAAATGCGTTCAATATCTGAATCTTAAAAATAGAAAAAATTGCTGTTATGATCAAACTAAATAAAATCATAAGAAAAACGGCGTTTCCAACACATTTGTTCGCAGATTTACCGTCATTTCTTCCCTGACAAAGGCTAAGGTAAGCTGCCGCGCCATCTCCAATCATCAAGGCAATTGCCAAAGAGATAATCGTAATAGGAAAGACCACATTCGTCGCCCCATTTCCAAGATATCCGATTCCCCGCCCAATAAAAATTTGATCTACAATATTGTAGAGTGCTGAGACCAGCAGAGACATGATACATGGAATAGAAAATTTTAAAATAAGTTTTCCAATCTTTTCCTCTGCCAGGTAACTGTTTACGTTCTGATTCATAAAAAAACCTCCATTCAAACAAAAAACCGAACACGCGAAAGGTCCTCACTTACGCATGTTCGGCTACAACCTAATGTTATCTTTACATAAATTATAATATCATATTTTTTTCCGCAATGTAATTAGATAAATTTCACAATTTTTTTTTGATTTTTTTATTATCCTAAGGATTTTATGCTATAATGAATAAAATGCTTACCGTTTTGTTCATTTCAAAGTATACAATAGGAGAGTGATTAATATGAAATATAATAAATTAGGGAGAACCGGATTATTAGTCAGTGAAATCGGATTTGGTGGGGAATGGTTGGAACGTCATGAAGAAGATGAATCTGTGGAATTATTGAAATATGCTCATAAACAGGGAATCAACATTCTAGATTGCTGGATGCCGGATCCAAAATCCAGAGATATCATTGGAAAAGCTATGGAGGGTTGTCGGGATTCCTGGTATGTCCAGGGTCATATCGGCTCCACCTATCAAAATGGACAATATGTCAGAACCAGAGACATGAACTATGTCCAGCCGGCTTTTGAAGATCTTCTTTCCAGATTTCACAGCGATTATGTAGACCTCGGAATGATTCATTATATTGATTCCATCGAAGACTGGAATCATGCAATGAACGGGGATTATATCAACTATGTCCATGAACTTCATGACAAAGGAATCATTCGTCATATCGGTCTATCCACTCATAATCCAATCATTGGAAAAATGGCCGTAGAAACCGGATTTATTGAAATGATTCTCTTTAGTATCAATCCTGCTTTTGATATGAGACCGGCAACGGAGGATCTGGATTCTATGTTCGAAGGATATGAAAAAAATACCTTCTCCGGTATTGATCCGGAACGGGCAGAGTTTTATCAGCTATGTGAAGAAAAAGAAGTTGGTCTCACTGTCATGAAAGGTTTCTTTGGCGGTCGTCTGTTTAATAAAGAACAGTCTCCTTTTGGTGTGGCATTTACCCCGGCTCAACTGATTCATTATTCCCTTACAAGGCCAGGAGTCGCTTCCATTCTTTGCGGATATGATACCAAAGAACAAGTCGATGAAGCTATATCCTACGAAACTGCCTCCGCTGACGAAAAAGACTATGCCTCTGTCATTGCTTCTGCTCCCCTACATTCCTATTCCGGTCAATGTACCTACTGTGGTCACTGCAAGCCCTGTCCGGTAGATATCGACATTGCCATGGTAAACAAATTTTATGATCTTGCAGCCGCACAGCCAAATGTTCCGGAAAGTATCATGGAGCACTATAAATCTCTTTCCCATACGGCTTCAGAATGTATTAGCTGCAAAGGATGTGAGAGTAGATGTCCATTTAGTGTTAAAGTATCTGAACGTATGTCAAAAACAGCTAAACTGTTCGGATACTGATTTCCTGCTGTTCTGCAGTTGTTTTGGTGCACCTGCGCATGAAAATACCTTGTGGGATACCAACTGTGAATAGTAATGCCTTGCATTATTTTTTAATAAATTTTTGCTTCCACAGTTGATAAATATAATAATACTGATATAATGATATCGGGATCAAAAGTCACAAGGCGTGAAATGTCTTGTGACCTCAGCATCATATAATAATTATTAGAAATAATTTCTAATGAAAAATTAAGAAAAGGAGATTTATATGAAAAAAAAGCGAAAATCATTAAAGCACCTAATGTTGTCTCAAATTATTATTGTAGTTGTCCTGATTATTGCCGTCATCACCATCAGCAATATCAATATGCATACCCGAGATATTGCCGATCTGACAAAATCTGTGCTGGGACGTGAATCAATTACTTATTCAGATGAAATCTATAACTGGTGGAGTCTTGTAGAAGGCAGAGTAAAACAGATAGCAGATGTCTATAAAAATTCTCCAGACATGAATCACGACGAAGCACTTAATATGTTGCTTGCGTTGACAGAAAAAGATCCGGATTCTCAGGATATTTATATTGCGGATGGAAATGACATGACCTTTTTAGATGGTTCCGGATGGATTCCAGATGAAACCTTCGTATTTACTGACAGAGCATGGTATCAGGGAGCAATTGAAAAAAAAGGAGAAATCTATACCTCTGAGCCTTATATAGATGCTTCCACCGGAAAGACTTGCCTTGCTTGCTCTATTCTGCTGGATGATAACGTGGTATTGAGCAGCGATATTAATTTTGATAAAATGTCCGAAAAAATGAATGCCTTTAAATCAAGCTCTCCGGATGCAAAGTTCTATATCATCAACAAAGATTCACAGGATATTCTTCTCAGTAATGATGAGAATGTTGTAGGTACAAAGGTTTCCGAATCTGATGATTCAATCATGAAAGGTCTTTCATCTGTTTTTGATTCTATAAATACTGAAAATTCTTTCGATGCAAATAAAGTCATAACAGCACCGACAGACCATGGTAAAATGATGTATGTTGGTACTGTAGTAAAAGATACTTCCTGGCTCGTAGTCAGCGTGACACCATATAGCTTTATCAGCAGCCGAATCAGTAAAACAGTTGCTGTAACATTTGTTATTTCTATCATATTACTGGTACTGCTTTCTTTGTTCCAGTATATCATCATCAGTAAGCTTCTAAATCCATTAAGCAACGTCACCGGTAAGATTACTGATCTAAGCAATGGTGATTTTACCTCTACCATTG
>CADBUD010000155.1 GCA_902797785.1 uncultured Lachnospiraceae bacterium | reverse complement strand
CTTGGGATTCAGATACTTGCAGGGATTATTGAGAGGGCAACCAAAGAAAAATGCATTGATTTTGCAAACCGGAATTTGTTCATTCCCCTGGGAATCCCTGAGCACATCCTGCATGGTAGCAGCAGTAAGGAAGATCAGTTTGACTTCTTTATGAATAAGGGACCGCGAAAGAATGAGTGGTATTCGGATCCGCAGGACACAGTTACCGCGGGCTGGGGGCTTTGTGCATCGGGCAGAGACCTTGTAAAGATAGGAGATATGGTTCTGCATGAAGGAAGATATGAAGGAAAGCAGATTGTTTCGCCGGAATGGATTAAGCAGATGACCACGCCTTATATAAAGCTGGGCGAGAGGTTCGGATTCATGGAGTACGGATATTTGTGGTATAGACCTTATGCGGATAGAGAGGTCTATGCAGCTATTGGTGATTGTGGAAATATTATTTATTTAAGCAAAGAAAAGAACATAGCGGTAGGGATGACCGGGACATTCAAGCCAAGGATATTTGACAGGGTTGGTTTTATTGAGAAAAATGTGATTCCGCTGGTACTCTGAAAGCCTGTCTGTTGAGTGGTTGCCACTATTTTGCACTTGAATTATACGATAGTCAGTTGGCCGGATTGCCCGTACCCTGGAAAGATGTTTACGTTGAAACATCTTTTGGATTTTCCAGTGTTTTTTATGGCAGGTATTTTCCGGAAGCCAGATACAGGTCATACCATTCCTTATGTGTCATTTCCACTTTTGTCGAATCACAAAACTCTTCCAGATGCTTCTGATTCATCGTTCCGGCGATGGCCTGCATTCCCGCCGGATGCCTGAGTATCCATGCAATGGCAATAGCGGTTTTGCTTACGCCGTAGATTTCACCGATACGCGCAAGTTCGCAGTTGAGTTCCTCAAAATCGGGATGATCGATAAAACATCCCTGGAACATTCCAATCTGCAGCGGAGACCACGCCTGAATTGTGATGTCATGCAGACGGCAGTAATCCAGAACGTCATGATCCCTGTTTGTTGAACGATCTGTCGTCAGGTTGTTTAAATACAGGGCACTGTCAATCAGCTGTGTCTGATCCAGTGAGAACTGCAGCTGATTAAATACCAGGGGCTGTTTTACATATTTCTTTAATAGATTTAGTTCGCCCGGAGTGACATTACTGACGCCGAAATGTCTTACCTTCCCTGCAGTGTACAGCTGGTCAAACGCGTTAGCCACCTCTTCCGGGTCAAATAGCAGATCCGGCCTGTGCAAAAGCAGAACATCCAGATAATCTGTCTGCAATCGTTTCAGACTTTCTTCCACACTTTTTAAGATATCCTCTTTGCTCCAGTCAAATTCTTTTCGATCAGGGTGCAGACCGCACTTACTCTGAATATAGAAATCTTCTCTTTTTAATCCGCTTTTTGCAAAGGAATCTCCAAAGCGCTGTTCTGCTTCGCCTTCGCCGTAACAGGTGGCATGGTCAAAGAAATTAATTCCCAATTCTGCAGCGTATCGTATGATTTTCGCAGCATCTTCTACGGAAAGTGCCGGCATCCTCATACATCCCAGTATGATTCGTGAAACATTCTGTGGTCCGTTTACAATATTCTTTGTTTTCAATTTTCAATCTCCTTCTTTATCTTTTGCGATAAAGTATATTATAGTTATGATCCACCGTCAATGACCTTACAAAAATATTGAACTTTATGGCGAAAACTGATAAACTTATAAAATAGAGAGTGTGAAAGCGTCTTGTTCGCAAGTAATCATGGTACTAAGACAATATCGGATTATACGAAAAAAGATCCCTGATGTTTCGCTGGATGGGATAGATGGAGGCTGAATTTATGGTAAAGGTATATTGTTATTCAAAGTGTACAACGTGTAAAAAATCTTTAAAGTGGCTGGATGATAACAAGATTGAGTATAAATTGATCGATATCAAAGAAGATCATCCGGATGAGAAGACTTTGCGCCAGCTCCACAAGAAGAGCGGCCTTCCGTTGAAAAAATTCTTTAATACAAGCGGTCAGCTTTATCGCGAGAAGGAGTTGTCGAAGAAGCTCCCGAACATGAGTGAGGATGAGATGTTCAAGCTGCTTGCATCGGATGGAATGCTTGTCAAGCGTCCACTTCTGATCACAGATGACAATGTGCTTACAGGGTTCAAGGAAGAGGACTGGAGGAAGGTTTTATGAGCAGATTGAAAGAACTTCGCAAATATGTGAATAAGATGGAAGATGTTGATAAACGCACGAGCGCTATTGCACATTTGTACGGCGTATCTTTGGCGGCGACAATGATTGCAAAGAAGCGGAGGTTTCGGAAAACTTAGCGGGAACGTGATGGTTGATAAATTTTGAAAAAAAGTGTTTTTTTTTGAAAAAGTGTGTTATAATGCTTTTGTGATAGTATAAAGGACTGTATATCTGGAAGGAGAATCGGGAATGAAAAAGGAGATATATGTTGAACCACAAATGGACGTGATCTATTTTGAAACGCAGGACGTCATTACCACGAGTGACAACGAGTTGCCGATTGAACCGGTGGGCTGAAGAATATAAAAGATTTTTGTTTTACATTGTTAATCAATATATAATTCTGACACTTTTGGGGTTAGAATCGGTTCACACAAAACACCGGAGGCAGATGCTTTCGGTGTTTCTGCTATTATGAAACAAGGTATCTGACCCATATATTTATTGTAGTAGAGGAGAAATGATTGGAAAAAATGCCGGAAAAAGGAAATCAGGAATTGCAGGGGCGTCGAGCAGTTCTGGTGGGAGGAAATATAAGCTATGACGAGGAACGTTTCCGTATTTTGATGGAAGAATTGGAAAGTCTGGCGGAAGCCTGTGATATGGTGGTGGAAGGCAGCATTACCCAGAATATGGACTATGTAACGAAGGCAACCTTCGTAGGAAGCGGAAAAGTTCAGGTAATTAAACATTTTGTCGCTGCGGCGGAAGCTGATGTCGTGATTTTTAATGAAACGCTGAGTCCCATGCAGCACAGGAATCTGAGTCAGGAAATTGAAGCGGAGATTATGGATCGGACGGGACTGATTTTAGAAATCTTTTCCCGACGCGCGAAAACGAGAGAAGCACGCTTGGCGTGTGAATTTGCTGCGCTGGAATATACTCTGCCGAGGCTGGCAGGAATGAGGACGTCGCTTGGCAGGCAGGGCGGCACCAGTGGAAGCATGAGCAACCGGGGGCTTGGAGAGAAAAAGATTGAGCTGGATCGGCGGCATATCGAGCGCCGTCTGGCAGAGCTTAGGAGAGAGCTAGCCAAAATAGAGCGGGAGAGAGATACCCAAAGGAACAAACGTCTTTCCTCCGGTATGTATAAAATTTCTCTGGTCGGCTACACCAATTCCGGAAAATCCACGTTGCTCAACTGGCTTCTTGACAGCTCTAAGGAAGAAAAAGCTGAAAAAAAGGTCTTTGCTGAAGATATGCTCTTTGCAACGCTGGATACCGTTGTTAGAAAAATCAGTATTCAGGATGCCCGGCCATTTCTGCTGTCGGATACCGTCGGTTTCATTGATGAACTTCCTCATACTCTGGTCAAGGCGTTCCGTTCCACCCTTGAAGAAGTCCGGTATGCGGATCTTCTGCTTGAAGTTGTAGATGTTTCCAACCCGGAATATAAAAATTATATGGAAGTTACACAGAAAACGTTGTCTGAAATCGGGGCAGGGGATATTCCGAGGATTGTTGTATATAATAAGTCGGATTGTGCTCCTTTCGTGGTCTACCCCTCCATTCGGGATGGGGCGGTCTTTCTTTCGGCAAAGGAAGAAAAAGGACTGGATGTGCTGCTGGAACGCATTGAGGAGGAACGTTCGAAAGAGGAACTGGAAATGAAGTTTCTGATTCCTTACCGTGATATGGCGACATTGGATTACCTGAATCGGAATGCGAGGGTTCTTGAGACAAAATATTGTGAAGACGGGGTGTCGCTTACAGCAGTCTGTCGACAGTCAGATGTATCAAGATGTCGTGAATTTGTGGTGTTTTAAGGAAATACGTAGTTCCTGCTTCGAATCAATGTCATTTACTTTAGACAAGCATGGGATAGGACGAGCTGATGTTCGATTGACTTAAGCTGAAATCACTCAAATTTCCCATTGTAAAGCTTCTTTGAGAGCTTGGAGTTGAACATAAGGAGCAGATTGGCAAGAGCTTCTTTATTCCGTTTTTTTCGTTGTTTATAGAAAGCAGCTTTGGACGGGGCGTTGGTGTTTCTTCCAAAGTATCGGTATAGTTCCTCTTTTATGCAGTCAGCCTCCATTGTCAGGAGCATCAAAATAGTGTTGTTAAATCCCATCTTCCGGTTTCTGGTGAAGTCTCTTCCGGGATGGACGGCATACTTTTGGGGAGCGGCAGCAATCTCGTTGATTGTTGCGAGCAGCATAGTTTTGATTGCATCAGAATGCATCATAAGCACCTCCTTGTAGTGAAAAGTGAACAGATATACTTTTACTACAAGGGTCGTTTTATCTGATTATAATCAGATAAAACGACCGCACATTTGGCGTAGCTTGTCAAGTGCTTTTTTATATTTTTTTGTTAGGGGTAGAAAAAAGCAGATTTCCGATTTTTATCGAAAATCCGCTAAAGTAAATGACATTG
>CADBUD010000154.1 GCA_902797785.1 uncultured Lachnospiraceae bacterium | reverse complement strand
ATCTTTGCTCCGGAAGCATCTGAGATCCAGCTTGTCGTCCCTGCTACACCGGAAGCGGTTTCTGTGATAGGAAGAATATTCCCTTCTTCATCAAAAATCAGCTCTTCCACACAGGCCACACGACGTTTTCCATAGCCAAATGGAAGACTTCCATTATGATACACAAAATAAGTCTTTCCTTTGAAATCAAAGACCGCCATATGATTTGTATCTGAGGTAGAGGTCCACGGCATAAGCACATTCTTAAACTCCCAATCCCCTGTCATCAGATCATCGCATGTCGCATATGCCATCTGCTCCCGCCAGTCAACCGCGAAGAACAGATAGTACTTTCCATAATAGTTTCCATTTTCATCCTGACGACGATACAGATATGGAGCCTCTGTATAGAAATGATATCTCAGCTCATCATTATCCTCATAGGTGAACAGACCATTAAGATACGCACCGTCCTGCTCATACTGAATCAGACCTTCCAGACTTCTTCCGTCATTGTCTACAGCAGAAGCCTTGTGGGTACTGTCTGTATATACCGTAGATTCCTCCGCCCCTGTTCTGTTTTCAGTAATAAATTTAGCGCAGACGATATCTCCATCCGGATAGGAAGTTTTTGCCGGAATCGTTTTTTCTACCACAGCGTAGGAACCGTCTCCTTCAAAATCCGTATATTTTACATCCGATGGATAGGAATAATCTCTGTAAACAACCGTAGAACGCGCTTTACTGTCCCCGTATTTTACAGAAGTACTATCATCGGTCGTCAAAAGGGACTTTGTCGTTTTCATGGTGATCAGTCCGTCCCCATCCTGATCCTTTACTGTAATCATATCCTCATTCAGCTCGCAAATAAAGAAGAAGGAATTTCCCCAACCAAGATACCGATGCTCCTCTCCATTTGCATCCGTTTCAATCCATGCCGTTGGATCAATATCATCATGTCCAGCATGATATGGCCAGGTCTGATCAGCAATCACGAGCGGATGTCCGATATCAACAAAATGAAGAGAATCCGGAACATTGTCATTTATTCCATGCTCTTCACAATATGCAGCTTTCGCAGCCGTATCCGTCCATCCGGTCGGGCAGTTTCCTACAGATACTCCAATACATTTTGCTCCCTTTGAAGTACACCAGTAGAAATAGTACATTCCCTTGTACTTCATCACCTGTCCGGCCCATGCTTCATTTCCGGAGGTGGTCCAGGTAATCTCCTGTTTCCCGGCGCTCATGACCATACCTTCGCATTTCCAATTCTCCATATCCGTAGTGGAATAGCAGTACCAATCCGGCATATTGTAGCCGTTGTCCGTCGAGACATCATGTCCCACATACAGGTATGCTGTTTCTCCATCCACCAGAACAGAAGGATCTCCCGCAAAGGTAATCTTCGTAGGATCGTTAATGTTCGCCCCAGTTTCATTTTCAGTAAAACCATTGATCGGATTTCCTAAACTTTTGGTCAATGTCAATGGCTCCCCTGCAGATAACAGAGACTCCGTCGCTTCTGTAAGACTGGCTGCGGTCGAACGGATCGGTGTTGCCGTAAAGCTGCCTAAGACCAGAGCGGCAGACAATGCAACAGATAGTAGTTTCTTCATATAGCTTCTCTCCTTTTCATTACAGATCTTTAGGAAGTGTTCATAAATAAATTTACACGATCAACAGAACAGCAAAGAAAAAGTATAAGTTTATTTTGTAACAATTCCCCAACAACAGTTTTTAAAAGATGTTTCAATAATATCATAAAAATACCTGCGTAGCAAGAATCAACTTTTTTGATCAAACACCGTTTTTTCATTCACAGAATCCACCTCATCATAATAAGAATATGGGGATAAAATCCTCTGCTGTCCAAACGATCCCCGCACCTCTTCGCAGGCCTTCTCCACCGCCTCAGCGATCAGATCTGCATACCCCTCATTTACCTTGCTTATTTGTAGGATAAAATTGCTTTCCCTTGTCAGAATCTCTTGCTGTTCCTCTTCTGATCTGGCACTTTGCAGCTGCGCCTTGACCCGCTCTCCCTCCTGTCTGGCAAGCTCTGCCTCCCGTAACAAAAGAGGAAAATATTTTTGGAGATAAGAACGCTCCTTTAAAGAAACTGCTTCTCCCCGGGCAATTTTACGGGCAATCTTCATTGCTTTTGCCATATCCGGCTCCTCTTTCTCCTCCTTTGGCTGTAATATTGTCTTTTGTACTCCTATTTTATTTTTTTGTCCAAAAGAGAAAATGCCCACCCCCTCTGTATCCGGCAGAGAAACCAAAGAGCCTCCCGCCAGATTGTTTTTTGCCATTTCTTGATTTTGTATCATTCCTGATATATTCATTCCCGTCTCCTTTCATCGAATCACGAACAAAACGGCAGGCCATTTCGTTCATGAATATATACTCGTTAACGAAAACCGTTGCCGGTTTTCGCTAACGGTATAAAAAATGATGCGCACGGATTTTGTAAGGAAAATGTCGCTT
>CADBUD010000153.1 GCA_902797785.1 uncultured Lachnospiraceae bacterium | reverse complement strand
CATAACTGGATTTTTGTGGTAAAATATTACTATTCACAGCCACTATCCCACAAGGTATTTTCAAGCGTTTTTTGTTCGCCTTTGGCGTGCGCATCATTTTATAGCGTTAGCGAAAAATGGCAATGGTTTTCGTTAACAAATATAACATCAAAAGAGGTGTCTTCCATGATTTATACTGTCACATTTAATCCAGCCATCGACTATGTAATCCATACGCCTGAAGTAAGATTGGGTACCATCAACCGTTCCCTTTCCGAAGAGGTTTATTATGGTGGAAAAGGAATCAACGTGTCCATCGTCCTGCATGAACTCGGCATTCCGTCAAAAGCGTTGGGATTCGTCGCGGGCTTTACCGGCTTGGCAATCGAACAAAATATCGCCGCAATGAAAATCGAAACGGATTTCATTCATCTGGAAAGAGGGCTGTCCCGAATCAATGTCAAGATCAAGGCCGGCACAGAAACAGAAATCAACGGACAAGGTCCGCAAATCAGTTCTCATGCACTGGAACAATTATATAAAAAACTGGACAAACTAACAGACAACGATATACTCGTTCTGGCAGGAAGCATCCCAAAAGGCCTTCCTTCAAGCGTCTATGAAGATATCCTGCAAAGAATGTCACTTAAACATGTCCGCTCTATCGTAGATGCTTCCGGTGAGCTTCTTCTTCGTGTATTAAAATATCATCCATTTCTCATCAAGCCGAACCTTCAGGAGCTCGAAGAGCTTTTTGGGAAAAAATTTGCCGATCCAGAGGCTGCTGTCGTTTCCGCAAAAAAGCTTCAGGAAATGGGCGCCGTCAATGTCTTAGTCTCCATGGCAGGCAATGGCGCTTTTCTCTGGGATGAATATGGCGAACTGCATCGCTGCACAGCTCATGAGGGAATTGTCCGAAACTCTGTTGGCGCAGGTGATTCCATGGTCGCAGGCTTTCTCGCCGGGTGGCAGGATGGCGGCTATGAATCAGCGCTCCGGCTCGGAAATGCCGCCGGGGGCGCAACCGCTTTCTCGGACGGTCTGGCAAAAAAGGAAGCCATCCAAAATCTCCTCCACTAAATAATTGCCAGAATGCCTTTGGTGCTGCGCAGCGCCACATCTTTGAAATGATTCCCCGATTGTCTTTACCCGGTTCAGCTAGTCATCTCCAACTTGATTGTGACATCCTTTTTATAAAGCAGGAAGAAAGCACCACAAAATGTTAATATCCCGAATATGGCAAGTATTCCTTCAAGAGCCCATACAGGCAGCTTCCATACTCCTACCGTAATCAATCCAACAATAAAATCCATCGCTGTATGTAAGAGGATTGCTAATGGATACAACCAGAATCTCCTCTTATTCTTGCAGGCATAAAATACGATTATTGATGCTCCGATATGGAACAGCATCGCAAAAACTCTTTCTACAATGCTCAAAGCAAGGTTAACAAAAGAGAATGAAGCAATTCCACTTGCTACAGTCACCAATGAATCTGCCTGTTCCGGAGCCTTTGCCATAATTTGATCCACCATAGTTCCAAATTTTCCTGTATTGATCATTACCGCATACGCAATGTAGGTTACATAAGAAACACCCATCAAAAATATCACTTCAAAGCCACCATGCCCGATGCCATATGAAATAGATGTCTCTCTGTTTTTTCTTTTCTTAAGCACGGTCTTATAAGCCACAAGCCGCCCTGTTTCTTCAAAGATTCCCGGAAAAAGTCCTACCATGAACGCCCATAAAACCGGTCTTGCATTTAAGAACTGACTTATCCCTGTATCAGCAAGTCCCATCTGAGTCGGAGCAATCAGAACAGCTTGAATCGGTTTCTCCAAAACAACGGCAAACAAAAGAAATGTTACCGCGCCGACCAAAACAGTCGTGAATCTCTCTTTTTTCTTTTTTGTCCATATGATTGCTACCACAATCGGTACAACAATCATTAAAACTGCTCCAAGGGCAAGAAAGACGATCTGCTGTGTACCAACCTTAGTAAACTCTGTCATATCCATCTTTCCCCCTTTTCAGATTTGATCTCCTGCTCATAAACCTTATGTGAATAAACAAGAGTCACAACATCTGCCAATATCACAGCTCCTACCGAAACCATAGTCGCTCCGAATGAATTTTTAAGAATCACAGCTATAATGATTGTAACTACTCCGGCAACCATAATTGCGTATGCCCCAAACCGATTGCTCTTTCTCCAGGTATTATCGTTGTACATACTCCAACTTACTCTGAACCCGACTACGCTGTTGATTCGTGTCTTTGTCATATAGTTTCCGAGTACGATGAAGATGATTCCCATCAATATTACAGATACCTTCCCAATATCAACCGCCCACTGCGTTGCACCCGAGACTGCCTCACTATATGCTCCATACAGTATAAAAGCCTGCATTACGGTAAACATCGCAGACATACACAAGGAGATGATGCCCAGTACTTTCACATTCGATTTTGCGCTGGCACTTTCTTTTTCATCAGCCACTTTTAGGGATTTTTTCTCGAAATAGCGTATCATCAAAGTCCAGAATAATGACATTGCCAAGATAAGTATTGGAAAAATCAGGTTCTCATACTTGGAACCCCATCTGTCAATATTTCCTGATGCGTCATAATGCATCGGAACACTTTCTGGCATAAACTGAAGCACTATCGCTGTTCCAATCAGCGAGATAAAGGAAATAGCCCACATAACCTTTTTCATCCCTTGTCACCTCCAAATTGTCCTATCCACAGAATCAGCTCATCAAAAACGGATGTGTTGATCTCATAATAGATAAAATTCTTTTGCTTGTACTCCATGATCAGGTCAGCACCTTTAAGCAGTTTCAGGTGATAAGATAATGCCGCCGGCGTAATTTCCAGCTGTTTCGCGATTTCTCCGGCATTCATCCGACCATTTTTCAGCATTACGAGTATGTCTCTGCGCTGTTTGTCAGACAGCACCTTAAAAATATTAGTGTCGCTCATAATACGTACTCACTTTCAAAAGCTATTTAAAAATATTTTTAAATACTATAGTCAGTATAAACACAGAACCCACGCACTGTCAAGAGCTATTTAAAATATTTTTTAATTACCAGTTACTATTCACAGTCAATTTGATAAATGAAAGAGATTCGTCGCGCTTGCGCGTAAGGAGCTGTTTTATTTATCAAATTTTCCTGCTGTGAAGCAGGAACCCCTCCCAGTATGAGGATTTCAGGCGCGAATGCGCCGGGGAGAGCTGCGAAGCAGCGGGAAATCCGAATGCCGGGAGGGGGACTGTGAATAGTAACATCTGAAGATGACGCCCTGATGAATCTGAAGATGACACTTGAAATTACTAACGGTTTGTGTTATATTATGAGCAGATAAAAGGATGCCACCGGAAGACGGCTGGCTCGAAACATTAAATGACTACAGAATAGCCGCCTAAGTTTGCGAGACCGGGGCGGCTATTTCTGTGTCTTATGATTATCGTTACGCCCGATGGCGTATCCAATACTAAAGCAAGTCAGTCCAGAACTGAGCACCGCAAGAAGTCCTTCAATCTTTTCCTTATAATCAGGCGAGTACTCTATCCTTTTCATATTCAGATTCCCATAACCTTCCGCATATCATCATCGCCAAT
>CADBUD010000152.1 GCA_902797785.1 uncultured Lachnospiraceae bacterium | reverse complement strand
GTTTTGTTCATGAGCCGCATCAGATTTTGGTCGCTGACCATCGGAAAAGCTTTTGATAAGCAGCCAGTTTCTTCTTAGGAGCAGAAAAAGATATTTTTTTTGCTCCTTTCTGAAAGGCTTTTTTTTCGATGGTTGTAAGTTTTGTTCCTTTAAATTTAATGGTTCTGCAGTTTTTGCAGCGGTAAAAGGCTTTTGTCTGAATGACTCTGATGTTTTTCCCAATGATCAGGGTCTTTAATTTTTTGCAGTTCTGAAAAGCTTTTTTGGAAACGACAGTGACCTGAAACCGGATGCCTTTCCACTTGACAGAAGCAGGAATGTTGATTTTTTTCTGCGTTTTTTTATTCGCCGTCTTGGAAAAACCGGTGATTTTGACCGTTCCTTTTCCGTTGTGGTCTGCCTTGGTGATTTTATAGCGGTATTTCCCTGCGGAAAAAGTATTTCCCTTTTTGATTGATGGTGTTTTCTTTGGTGTCTGATCGTCGGAAGAAGATTTCTTGGAGGTCTGTTCGTTCGAAGCAGGCTCCTTTGATGTTTCGTTATTCTGGGCAGTCAACTGCTGATAGGTGTTTTCTGCCTGAACAAGGTCGGATAGGTTTTCTACAAGGGATTTTTGAAGCTCTGTCAGAGCCTCATAGGAGATTCTGGCAGTCTGAAGCTTTTCTTTGGACTCATTTGAAGCATCCATTGTCTTGAGCTGACGTATGAGTTCCATGGTATCTTCTGCCGCAAATTTATCCTCATAGCTATAGGAGAGTCCGGAACTGTTCGTGGCCACTGGGACATCTTTTGCTGCTTCAATGATCCATTTTTGATTTGGATCGGAATAATTCCTCCATTGGATGATCGGCGTATCATTTTCAGTTTTGCTTTCACTTAGGCAGATGACATAAAAGTTGGCAGAAGGAATGATTCGGTAGGTTCCGTCACTGTTTTGGGCTAAGGCAAAACGCTGGGATAAAAGACCTTGATCGGTTCCTGTTTCCATTCGTGTGCCATAGGAATACCAATCATCGGATGTTTCTTTTTCAGGGTCAGATGCAATTTGGAGAACGTTTTGCGTCACCTTATTTTGAATCACGTATTCTCCGTCACCGCAGTTGATGAACTGCCACCATTCTTCTTCTTTTTCTCCGGAAGGATAAGAGGAAAGAACGTTGTCATTTCCTGCCACCAGAGATTTTTGGGAAAGTACGGAGCGCAGTCGGTACAGGCCATCTGGAAGGTAACCTTCGGTATAACGTGCCGGGACCTTGGTATCTAAGTTGGCAAAGGTCAGGGACTGCCAGCCAAGCTCATCGCCATTGCCACAGAAGGTTTCGAGGACAGCCTCCTGATTGTCCGGATAGAGATAATTTTTAAGAACAGGGGAAGACAGTCCCATCCGGCGGACATAGTGGTTGTATAGCATGGTGTAGACCGGACGGGAGCTTCCTCTTCCGGCACTGCTCAAGTCGGACATCCATTGGCTGGAACCGGTCTGTCCTTTCAGCCATTCATATGGTCGGTAGGATAAGGTATCATCGCCGGAATTGTAGCGAAGAACATATTCAGCTGCTTTTAAAAAGCGGTTGTCAGACAGACCGTAAAGATCATCTCCCTGATTCCATGCCATTTCGCAGATGATTTCACAAAGACTGACGCCAAGGGTCGTATGTCCCTGATCACGGCCGGATTCCTGCCACTGTGCCGTCTGGTCTTCAAAGACGAATGGCATGGCATGGTAAAGGGAGCCGTTCCCGAGACCGGAGCGGTAGTAGGATACCGCCTGCTGGTAGATATCCTCGCGGTCGCAAAAGATGCCAATCGACATCATGGAAGCGATGTTGCAAAGATCCCAGTTTGCCCAGTAATTTCCGATATGGGCGCCGTTGTGATTCTGGAGAAAATCCTGGTTCAATGGATAGAAGACATCCAGCAAAAGCGCCTGCATGGAAGTGAGGTCGAAATCATCATGGGAACGCATGATTTCTGAAATATTGGCAAGCTGGTACCCATAGATGCCGGCGGCCAGGAACCGGTCGGCATTACCGGTCAGTTTCTTCATCGTGGAGGACCATGCGTTTAAAATACGGCAGGCAGCCGTTCCGTGGTCTTCTTCCTTTCCAATATTCCATAGAAGCGCGTTCTGATAGGCGCGCCGCAGGTCAATGTGAAATCCGGCGTAGTTCGACCCATCGCCGCCACGGATGACAGTTTCTGTTGCGCGGGGATTCCAGTCGGCAGCGGAAAAGCCATTGGTCTTTAGCTGCTCCCACGTGGTCAGATTTGGCTCCAGGCGTTTTGTGAGGCAGCTTCGGATCGTTTCAAAGGAAGCTTCCGTGTGAATCATGCCGGGATGGACAAAAATGTGCGGGGCGGCAGCACTTACCCTGGAGATTCCATTGATAGAGAGCATAGGAATCATAGGAAGGAAAAGGAGTGCAGGAATCAGCGTGAAACAGATCAAGATGGAAAAAAATTTTTTTGATGGTTTCATAGGTACCTCCTTTTACTGGTTTGATAGTTACTATTCACAGTCCCCCTCCCGGCATTCGGATTTCCCGCTGCTTCGCAGCTCTCCCGGC
>CADBUD010000151.1 GCA_902797785.1 uncultured Lachnospiraceae bacterium | reverse complement strand
GTGGTGTCCCGTTCCTTTGCGGACGCGGACAACAAACTGATCACAGAGGTCGTTCAGATGGGACAGATGTGCAATGACAACTGGGAAAAGTTTCCGACGCTGCCTTCCATGGTCTATTTTGAAGACGACAGCATCATTGTCGGACGTGAGGCAAAACGGCAAAGAGAATGGGATCATGAAAATGTCGTAACAAATGCGAAGCGTTTCATGGGAACACAGAAGATTTGGAAAATCGATGGCGTGGAATATCAGGCGAAGGACATCGCGGCAATCGTGCTCCAGCACTGCAAAAAGACGATCGACCGGGAAGGGAATATGTCATACGATTCCGTCGTCATCACCGTTCCGGCATCCTTCAATCCGGATCAGATCGCGGATACCCTGCGGGCAGCGAAGCAGGCAGGATTTTCAGACGACCAGGTCATTATCAAACATGAACCGACAGCAGCTCTACTTTCCTTTATTGACTCCGAGGCAAAAAAAGGAGACCAGGAAAAATTTATTGATTTTTCCGAGCCGAAACGGGTACTGGTATTTGACCTTGGCGGAGGGACCTGCGATACCTCGGTCATTGATGTACAGGTCAGTCAGGGAGAATTTCATTTTACGGAAAAAGGCATCGGAAGATATCAGGAGCTCGGCGGGATCGACTTTGACGCGAAGCTCGCGGAAGGCCTTTTGAACGCCTATTTTGAAAAAGAAAAAATATATGCCGGCGACATTACGGAGGAAGAAAAAGAAGAACTCTATTTAAAGCTCCTGCTGGCAGCAGAAACGATCAAGGAAAAAATATCCAGCAATATCTACGCCAAGCTGTCCACAGAGGACAATGTGGATGTGGAATCGATCAAGGTAAAACACAATATTCCGGATTTTTATCATCGAAAGCCGTACCGGATCGTCATTACCAAAGCGGAGTACGATCAGTACACCAACGCTCTCTATGTCGATGACGGCATCATCTATAAAAAGTTTGAAGACATGGACAAACACAAAAATATCATCAGCGTCATCCGAAAGACCTTAGAAGACTATGAAATCCCAAAGTCATCCATTGACTATGTCTTCGCGACGGGCGGGATGAGCCAATTTCTGACGGTAAAGCAAAAGCTGGGAGAATATTTAGGATGCCCGATCATCACGCCGGAAAATCCAATGGATGCAGTAGCCAGGGGAGCTTCGATCTATCAGTATTACAAAGTCAGAGAGGACCGGGAAGATGCAAGGTCGGACAAGGACACGGCAAAAGGAACAGCAGAGGAAGCAAGCAGTGAAGGGATCATTGATACCATGATGCTTGCAGAATCCATTTTGCTGGACATGAATGAGGGACTTCCACGGGTCATCATCCCGAAAAAGACGGTGGTTCCATATGAAGGGGAGATCCTCGGAGAATTTAAGACAACATCGCCCTCCGGCGTAAAGCTCAATATCTATGCGGCAGAGGACGAATATGATTCCTCCATGAGAATCCAAAAAAGCTTAGAAAAGCGCTTCGTCTATCCGGCTCCGAGCGGAACCCCGTTCGACATCATTTACAAGATCAATGAAAATAAAGCCATTGATATGAAAATCCTTTTGCATGACAGCCGGAACCAGGCGATTGATTTTTCAGTCCGCAGCGATTTGAAAATAACAGAGCAGAATTATAAGATTAAAATGGAAGAGGATGAATAGGAGGGAGCTATGGCGAAAGCATTTAATAGTTTTTCAGATTTTCTTGAGAATGCAGGAATGGAATTTGAAAAAACAGTGGAGACCATTTCCAGGCAGGATGAAAATATAGCCAATAACCGCTTGTTCGTATGGAATTTTGAAGCGGTCGATCTGCAGGAAATGGTAGATATCTTTGAAGTGTTCCAGCGGAATGTAACGAATGAAAGCAGCAGAAAAAAGCTCGGTCAGGCCGTGATGAATAAAATGAACGCCATGCTGCGGGAGGGCTTTAATCCGGTCGAATGTATGTTGTATGCTTCCAAGGTCATCAATCAAAAGCTGCGAAATGACAGGGCCGTCCAGGAGCTTTTAGCGGAACGGATCCGGGATATCTATATCAAAAGAGAAGAAGAGACTCAGGATATTCTGAAAAATATCATGGAGATGTGGACTTGGATTCCCCAGCTCAAGGTCGTGATCACAGCGATAGGACTGATCGGGGATCAGGAGGAGCTGCTCGATCTGGTCTTGTTGAACTATGGCGAAGACGAAAATTTAAAAGACCGGGCATTTTATGCCTTCATGCAGAACAAAACGCTTAATAATTTAGAGCGGGCGCTAAAGATCATCACGAACCTGGAAAATACCGAAGAAGACCACATCTTAGGCCGGCGTTTTGTAAAGGAGTTCGATGGCTTTGGCTATGAAGGCTACAACATGATCAAAAAATATCACGAGCATCCGGCAGTGACCCGGACAGGAAGAAAATATATCCGTACCCTTATCATCCGGATTGGAGACACCGATCCGGGCACCGATTCGGGAGGGGACGGTGGTATCTATCGGGATTCCCTGGCGAAAAAGTCCGTCAGCGACGATATGGCATTTAAGGATTTTTTGGAAGACTGCAGAGAACACAGGGACCGGAAAGCCGCCTTTTTATGCCGGTTTTCCCGGGCGGAAATCGGACAGTTCCTAAAAGAAATGCTGGAAGAACCAGAACGGTTGGATTCGGGAATCAGAAATGATGCCATCATCTCCCTGGCAATGGCCGGGAGAAAGGGATACCATCCGGCCGCAGCGATCATTAAGGACTGCTATCTGGAGAATGAGGAGAATTATGCTCCGATCGTAGGCGAGACTATTTTGGGAGAGCCGGCAGCGATCCGCAGGCTGATCCAGTTCTTTTGCGAAGCACGAGATTATGAATTGTACGGATTGTTTCGGATTTTATCGACAGCCAACCTAAGATATTATACGGACAGCCTGAACATGATCCAAAGTCTCATCTATGAGAGCTTCACCGAATTTGCCGCCCAAAAGGACTATGAGTCGTTGGGGATTTTGACCGGCAATCTGAACGTGCTCTGGGAAAAGAAGCTGTATTTCCTGCTTTCTGCGGAAATGTTAAAGTATATCCAGAAATTGCTGCTGGACTACGCGGAGGGAAGGGAAGAAGGACTCAC
>CADBUD010000150.1 GCA_902797785.1 uncultured Lachnospiraceae bacterium | reverse complement strand
TGTAAATTCTTCAGGCGTCCCATAATCAAATATGGGACGCCTGCCGTTTTATCTGTTATACTCACAAACGAAATGCCTCGCCATTTTATTCATGAGCCGCGCCGGATTTTGGTCGCTGAAAGCGACATTTTCCTTACAAAATCCGTGCGCATCATTTTTATACCGTCTTTTTCATTAATCTTCACCCACAGACTACAACTCTGCTTTCTTCCGGCACTTTCTCCATATAATCAAAACTATGAGATCCACGATCATAAGAGAAATCATCAACCCAAGCCAATGTGTGCTCACTCCAAGGATCCATTTTCCTTTATCCGGATCAATATATCCGTTTAATATGCTTGGTCCTGCATTATTTACTGCATGCATGATTGCCGCCGGCCAGACGGATCCTGACATTTCTGTAACGAATGTAAGCAATATTCCCATAAAGATACACATGACGCACATACATAAAATTCCTACATAGGGAAAGCCCGGATAATCCGTTCCGAAATTGTGCCCGATACAGGTAAGTGGTGCATGCCAGAGTCCCCAGATGATGCCACCGAATATTAGCGCTGGCGCTTTTGGCATCAGCTTACACAATTTGGGCATCATATATCCGCGCCAGCCGCCTTCCTCACCAAGGGCGGCAATGGATCCGATGCTTCCGGTCACCATGGCATTTAGAGGGAGAAGCGTCAGCAGCTTTTTATCGATTTCGATGCTCAAATAGTACTCACTGTCATAGCAGGCAGGGGAAAGGAGCAGAGCTATCACATTTCCAAGTTCTGTGTAGACCCACGGAAGCAATATCGCAAGCAGAAAATATATCCATTTACGATTTTCAAAAGAAATGCCGAGCATCATGGAATCCTTCCCTGCGAGTGTTGAACCTTCCTTTGTGAGCCACCTGGCCAGCACATGGGATATCATGGGAAACATCATCCCAAGTGCCACAAAGCTCTGCATTCTCTGAGACATATCATCCCAGCTTTGTCCCTTGGAAATCGAAAGGAAAAACCACAAAAAAGCAAGACCGAAGGAAAATGCCAGATAAATGATGAGACGATTCCATTCCTGTTTTTTATTATTCATCATTTTTCTCCTTCCTCTCATATAGATGAGCCGATAATTGATAAGACAAATAATATATTCCCAGGACGATCACAGGGGAAACGATGTTCAAAAGAACCAATTCGAATCCATGATAATCTGCCCAATCGATCCATACTTTAATATCCCAGCTTTCGAGCGCGTTCAGATCTCCGAATAATAGAAAACCGATGACTGCCATCGCAAGTATCAGCCAAAAGGAAACTCTGACCATCATAGCCTTTTCTTTCCCCATAAGCAAAAACAGGGGAAGCTCCACTGCTTCCATCATCAGAATAAAGCAGATAAATAAAACGGAAAATCCGGAAAGAAGATATGACATATCGACAATCTGACCTTCCTGCATAAATGCTGCAGATATGATATGCCAAATCATGTATAAGGAAAATACCATGTATGAGCAGATTCCAAGAAAGATATATTTCGAAGCTACATATGTTTTCTTAGAGACCGGTAGGGCAGATAAATATTCTCGGATTCTGTTCTTATCATCGAGCTCCAATATTCTGGCACCATAACCATTGATCCAAAAACCACCGCACCAAAGAATGCAAAACTCACCGTAAAAAAAGAACAAGTCGATCATATTTACAGATTCCCCATTTTCGTTGGTGCCCATAAAAAAATGATTCTCCCCTGTCCCTGGAAAAAGCATTCGCAAGATGACAAATATTACCGTAGCAATTGTCAGGATAAAAACAAGTCTCTTTCCTCTGACCGCCGCAAAATCCTTATATAGCAATCCACCCATTAGATCATCCCCCTCTTTCTTTTCGCAATCACAAGTGACGACCCATATGACAGGATGCTGACAATGACGGCTGCCATAAGCAGTATCCATGCTTTTTCTTTTAGAAAATCAAAAGCATCCCACATCATCAAGCTTCCGTCTGCCCGCTCCGGTTCAGGCAATGCGCCCGACATGATCCGGAATAATGTCTTGACCTTCCCAAAATTCAGAAGAATAAAAAAAATGATCATTGTCAGGATGGAAAGCAGCATGGCATACTGTTCCTTTCCATACCCCAAAAGAAAGCAGTAAAAAATTGCCAGTGCACTGAAAATACTCATGACGGAAGCTGCGGAAATGATAATTCCGAAAAATTCCGCGAATGTCATCAGGTCCGTCAGTACTGACAGAATGCCCGCCAGGCAAAGATCGACCAGCACTCCCATGGCAAATAGGGCATAAATGGAAAGGAACCTTGCCAGGACACGCTTTTCTATGGATACAGGAAGCATTCCGGAAATCTTATGAAAACCGGAGGTTCCGTCCTGAATAAAAGCATTTGTAATATCTCCGACCACTGCAATGGGAAGCAACATGAACAAGGCAAGCGCTATACTTCCTAAATTCTTTACATCGATCTTTGTCAAATGATTCTCCGTTTCTGAAAGCATCTGCGCCCCGGCTCTGGCCAAATTGCCGTATTTTGCACTGAGTACGTACATGATGGATACAATCACCACACCGATCAGGACAAAGCAGAAATTTATGAACTGCTTTTTTAAACACAGGATGTCCTTATAGATCAATCCCTTCATCGAATCACCTCTCTCTGCTCACATAATGGAGCATGATCTGCTCTAAAGATGCCGGTTCTATAATAAAATCCGGATAAAGCTTCGCCGCGGCACGTCTGTCATTGATAAGAATCTCCGCCCCAAGAGAACTGATTTCTTTATGAATGATCAGGGATTCGCTCACTTTATCTGCATCCTCTTTCCTGCATTTTAAGAGTCCATGCTTTTCAAGGATCTCATCCTTATTACCGGTAAGGATGATCCTGCCGCCATCAATGAACACGACCTCGTCTGCCAATTTTTCCAGATCTGCTGTGATATGGGAAGATAAAAGAATCGTATGGTCTTCCTCCACAACAAATTCGCGAAAAATATCCAGCATTTCATTTCTTACAATCGGATCGAGACCACTGGTAGGCTCATCCATGATGAGCATTTTGGCATGATGTGAAAGTGCAACAGCAATCTGCAGTTTCATCTGCATACCTCTGGAAAATGCACCGCACCGTTTCTTTGATGGAAGGGAAAATCTTTTTAGATAAGTAAAAAAAATCTCTTCATCCCAATTTTTATAGATGTTCTTCATCATGGTGTTGATGTCCTTGCCGGTCATAAATTCATGAAAACCCATCTCCGCAAATACAACGCCGATGTTCTCCCGAAGATGTGCGCTGTCCTGATCAATGCTCTCCCCAAAAACCCAGATTTCTCCTGCGTCTCTCTTTATGACATCTAAGATCAGATTGATCGTGGTCGTCTTACCCGCTCCGTTTTGCCCGATGAATCCACATACAGAACCTTCCGGAACACAAAAGGATATCGCATTCAATTTAAAATCACCATAGTCTTTGGTGACATCTTTAAGCTCTATTACCTTTTTTATTTCTTCCATCCTGCCGCTCCTCTATTCATTTTTGCTTTTCCTGTTCCCGCTTCGCAGCAGGTACCTTTTCCTCGTAAATAATGGTCAGCATCTCCTGCATCTCTTCCAGTGTCACCTTCCCAAGCACTGCCTTGTCCACAGCCTTTTCAAGACACTCTTCGATTGCAAAAAGCATGTTTTCCTTCATGATCTCACTATTTACGCCCTTCACAAAGCTTCCTTTTCCAATCACAGACTCTATGTATCCGTCACGTTCAAGATCCTCGTATGCTCTCTTGGTCGTGATCACACTGATTTTCAGATCCTTCGCGAGCACACGCATGGAAGGAAGATCGTCACCTGCCTTTAGCTCGCCCGTCATGATCTGAGTCTTGATCTGTTCCTCAATCTGCTCATAAATGGGCACACCTGAGGAATTGCTGATAATGATGTCCATATGGTCTCCTTTTTCTGAACGAGAAATACACGATTAGTGTATATATCCATTATATACACTTTAGAGTAAATTGTCAATATGATGAACCAATAGTTTCGATAAAAGCAACTGCCTCCTCAATACCACCGCTGTCTTTGAAGCTTTTCGATACCTTTTCTGCGCCCTGTCTGAATTTTTTTTCTTCGATCACCTTGGTAACCGCCTTTAGAATATCATCTTGGCTTATGGATGGAAGTCTGAATCCGGCTCCAAGCTCTTCTGCTCGTTTAGCCACCGCATCCTGCTCCGGTGTCTGCGGAAACAAGATCAGCGGAACACCAAAATACAATCCCTCCGAAGCCGAATTCATTCCACAATGAGTAATGAAAACGTCAGCGATGGAAAGCACCGCCATCTGATCCACGCTCTCATAAATCTCAATATGATCCGGTACCTCATCAAAATGATCTGTATTTGTTCCCATCGATATAATGACCTGATAGTCTGTTTTACTCAAAGCATTGATACAGTTGCGATAAAACTCCCTATTCTGATTTACCGTGCCCATAGAAATATAAACCGTCTTCTCTTTCTTCTTTTCAAAGGAATCTTTTATCGGACGAATCGATGGACCGATAAAATGATACTTCTCTGAGAACGTATCTGAACACGGCTGAAAATATTTTGAAGTATATACCACCGTGTTGGTATCATTATCATTCTGCACGATATCCAAAAGACCGTTCACCGGATATCCTTTTTCCCGAAGCCGTTTGATCTGGCGATTCACCTTCGGCATAGAGAACAGCATTTTCAGCGTCTCCCCGACTCCGTGCTTCATATATCTGGATGAATACCTATTAAACGCAAATGTTGTCGTGGAAGAAACATATGGTATCCCATGCTTCATTGCGGCCAGTTTGCCCCAATACGCAACAGAATCTGCCACAATGACATCAGGCTGTAATTCAGCGATTTTTTTCGTGACCATCTCATCCAATGCCAATGTCGAGGAAACAAGAAGCTCAACTGCAAACGCCTGATCTTTACCGACCCGATCCGCATTTTCCTTATCCTCCATCTCGAAATCATATCCATCGCACGAAATAAAAACCGCACCAGCATTTTCTAATTTTTCTCTGAACATCTCAAAAGAAAAATAATAAATCCTATGTCCTGCCTCAGTCAACGCCTTGACAAGTCCAAGTGTCGGATTGGTATGACCATGGGCAGGGATACAAAACCATGCAATTTTCATTGTTCTTCACCATCCTCTCTCTCTTCAAACGCTGCGCCGAACAACTCAGCAAAGGCACCTTTGGGCGGTATCGCAATTCCACGCTTTTCATCTCCCAACAGCAATAACGTATCCCCGGGTCTGATCTCAAAGATATCGCGTGCCTGTTTGGGAATCACAATCTGCCCTTTTTCTCCCACCGTTGCCGTCCAAGCATATTTTCCTTTTGGTCCTTTCATAATATCGCCTCCTAGTATGATTTGTATAACTTATCATACCATAGATGTTGCTATCTGTCAATTTCCGGCAAACTGCTGCGAAACAAAAACCCCCTCCCGATATAGGGATTTCAGACGTATATGCGCCGGGCAAGCTGCAAAGCAGCTGGAAATCCAAATATCAGGAGGGGGACTATAAATAGTATCCTCACCGTTTTTTTACCGCAAATCGAAACAGATCTGCCCCGAATGGGATATCCAAGAATGGAAACTCTTGCCTGGGTATGTGTGGTAATCTGCGGAATCCCTCTTTTGTATCTTGCTATATGGCGTATTATTTATAACAGGGGAATCAGCAAAATCTCCTCTGCTTTGCTAATTTCTATGGCAATGATCGCAGCCATTCTTATCGGTGATCTTTTTGCTGCCGGAGAAGTGGCATTCATTATGGAGATTGGCGCCCTTCTGGAAGATATGACTACTGACCGGGCGAAAAAGGGTCTAAAAAAACTTATATCTCTTACTCCGGAAAAAGCGCGCCTCATTCAAAACGGTTCAGAGAGCAGCATTGTGATTGAACAGGTGGCCATCGGAGATACAATCCGGGTACTTCCTGGAGAAACCATTCCGGTAGACGGTAAGATTATCCATGGCGAAACCTCTGTGGACCAATCGGTCATGACCGGAGAGAGTCTTCCTATAGACAAGGTGGTTGGAGATAACGTATTTTCGGGTACGCTAAATCTGTATGGATCCATTGATTTTGAAGCAACCAAGGTTGGTAAAGATTCTTCCCTTCAAAAACTGATCCGTATGGTAGAGGATGCTGACAAAAATCAGGCTCCCACCCAACGTATCGCAGATCAGTGGGCAAGCTGGCTTGTGCCTGTCGCACTTTTTATTGCTTTAGCCGCCTTTTTAATCACAAAGGATATCGTAAGAGCTGTGACCGTAATGGTTGTCTTCTGCCCGTGCGCACTTGTACTTGCCACTCCCACAGCAATCATG
>CADBUD010000149.1 GCA_902797785.1 uncultured Lachnospiraceae bacterium | reverse complement strand
TTTTATGCCCATTTCGTGAAAAACATCGAAAGCTACATAAAATCCAATGCTGTTATGAAAGCCTTGAAAAGCCTGGTTAAGCAACAGAGCTATCATTTATGAACCTGTAAAGTGGTGTTATTCAAAATAAGTTCCACAAAATTCAAAAAAATATTTTAACTGTTCAAATATTTTAACTGTTCAGCACCCTACGACCGAAATGCTTCTCCTTTCAAGCTGTGGCGTTCAGAGGCGTTTCGTGCCCTACCCGTCCTCCAAAAAAATAAAACATTTCGGAAGGTGCTGAATAGTCATAATTATTTTGACGTTTTCACTTTACCCGTAAAGCAATTAACCATATATCTTACAGATGTATCTTTTGCGTCAAATACCCAATTAGGCTCATAATACCCCGTACTTTCATTATAAGCGAACACCATCTTGCCATTTTTGTTTGAAGATAATACATCTTCCTTGAGCAAATTATTTGATAAGCTTTTCTTAACTTTGGAATAAGCAGTCGTAGAATCTATACTTTTCCTACACTCCTCGTTCTCCACCTTTTCAAATTCATTCCAACTTCCTGCTAAATAGGAAACGGATGAACCATCAACAATTCCCGAAAAATAATCTCCCTCAATTTCAATACCATCATAAGTATTCTTTATCGTTATGTCATATACAACGGTTTCTTCCTCTTCCTCACCGCCATCCATATTTATTTCTGCCATTACAATAGGCGAAACCGTTATATCAACATCATCAACCTCTATCATCGGATTCATTGAAAGTGTTTTATCCAATGCTTCCTTGCAATTTTCTAAAGCCTCTTCAGGTGTTTGTGAGATCGGTTCATTTCCGATTTCATCTCCGATTAACATGATATCATTATCTTCCCTTAATACAGCCATATCTTCAATATTTTCAACAGAAAACTCTATAGGAACAGCTTTCAGCACATAATCAGGGACTTTATCTATATCCCGTTTTCTGGAAGATAATGCTTTAGGCTGTGATACTCCTTCTGGGTTTGCCTTAGTAAATCTTAATATTGATTTTGATGATAATCCCGGTCTATCATATGTCGTACCAGGAAACCCCGGAAATCGTGAATACTGCACATTTCCTGTATGTGTAAGAACACAATAATCATCCGTACTGTATCCTTTATCATTCCAATATTTATTGGCTAAAATCCAAGATGATTTTACCGACTCTCCAGTTTTTGCATAATCTATAAACTTTTTAGCAACGTCTCTATCTATTGCTGAAGGAGCCCCTTCATGATATCCACAGATTACCCTGACTGCCTTTTTTCCTACCATAGCTTTAGCATAACGTGCTCTAGGATTTGATCCTGCTCCATCCAACTGATGGCACGCTGATATAAACATAAATTCCAGATTATTACCTGCCCATGAGAAGTCTCGATTAAATATGTTAAAATCAACACTATTACCTGTTCCCCAAAGTCTTCCATACTTATCACCATGACTCGACCAGTACTTTATACACGTGCCATTTTAAAAAAATCATCACTTGTTACTCTAGCAGGTTTTCTGTATGTAACAGAATAAGCGGCATCGTATCCTTTGATACCGTTAACAAAAGCCTTAGCATCCGACGTTCCAGATGGTGTATTATTCTCCAATCCTATCGCTTTTTTCCTGCAGCATCTGCTACAGTTCCGTTAGCAATCACAAGCATTAGTACTATTGTCAATATTTTTTTTGCTATATTTTTCATTACATAATCCTTTAAAACACCACCTCTCATACGGCGCAAAGCGTCCTATGGACGTGGTACTCTGTTAGCTTTGATAGATTGCTACTGAATTCACAATTTCTTGCCGTATGGTATTTTTATCTCTTTTTGTTGCCATATATTTCCCTTTAACGCAATGAGAAGTATGGATCCACACTCCTCAATTTATCCTTGTAAAAGAGTTTTATGCTGGTTGTCGACCTCGGCATCCAGTTAAGATGCCCAAAACGATGTAGAAACCATTAAGTCCTCCACATGGACTACAACTATATCCAAGTTGCTAGGCTCAATGCCAATTTAAGACACCTATAGAAACGGAAAATTACCCTGCTCCGTCTGCAGTCCAACTTTTTACGATGCTCTTTCATCGAGACATTTCTGTACTATTTATAGTATAAACATTTTATTGAAAAAATCAATCATTGTTTTTTTGTCTATTTTCATGATATAATGTATATTAATATTACTTCTCCCTTTTTTCTTTACACCGAAGACATGCAGAGTGTAAAAAACAATTTTAGCGGCTACCGCACAAGCAATTTATGTCAAAAAATCCACACACCAATATGGATTTACATGCCACAGACTCTATTGAGGGTATGTTAACTGAATTTTTATTCATGCACAACAACTCCCTTACTATCAATTTCCTTTTTAATCCCATCACTCAATTTCGAGTATGTAAGAATATCGCAATTATGTCCACAGGCTTTGCTCAGGTCAGCGTCCAACGAGTATAACTGGATGCCTTTGACATCATTCTCCAAATCCACGCTGATGTCGATATCGCTATCCTCGTTGCATTCATCTGTCACCTTGTGGAATGGATCTGAGGGATGCGATGGACAAAGCTCTTTTTGATATGCCAAACAGTTATGAATTAAAGGAACAGTTGACAGCGCATAAGGCGGAGGGCGCTGGATGTCCGGTGGACATCCGTTAAGCGCGGACCGTAATGGAATGGAGACGATCGGTATGTGGATCAGTGAATATAATGAAGAAGAAACGATGCAGATGTTCCGGGAAGAAGGACGACAGGAAGGACTTCGTGAGGGCGAGAAGAAAGGCGAGAACCTTTTTGCATCGCTAGTCAATAAGCTATTATCCTCAGGAAGGATCGAGGATGTCAGGAAGGCTGCGGACGATGTTGAGTTCAGGGAGAGGCTGTATCTCCAATTTGGACTTAAAAAAAGCAGATAAAAAAGAGGGCTGAAACCCTCTTTTTATATAGATCTACGCCATGGTAGTATTCGATGCAAACCGACATTTCCCCGTTGACGAAAAAGAAACCGGACGAGCCGGGAAAAGAAGAGGGATTTGAGACCCGTTTCATCTTTTCAATGCCTCGCTGCACGAACTTCCCGATCCCTTCGACATCGTGCTTCGTATGCCTTGCGTGCGGGACCCTTCCCTCGATTTCCTTGAAGAGCCCAAGCACGATCGCCGGATTCTCGCATTTTGGGCAGATCGCATAGTGGCATTTGATCTTGTCCCGATATTGGATGAAACGCTCCCTGTCCTTATTGGTATGTTCCCTGTAAATGTCGATGTCGATAGAATAGTCCCGCAGATTCTCATAAGAAAACTTGATCCTTAGCATGTCCCCTTTTCCCCCTTCTTTTTTCTCCAGGCATATTTCTCCAGTATTCCGGGAGAAATGTTCACCCACGACCACCATCCTTCCGGAAGCTTCGGAATTTCTCCCTGCTTCTCTGCGAAACGAAGGCACCTCAAGACGTCACGGATGCCCAAAAGGAACCGTTCCCCATCCTTCTCAAGGACAAAGTACATCTGGTCCCTCGATGCATCAAATTCGCCTTCAGGATTGATCGTCTTATTCTTACAGGTCTCGCCTGTCCATGTTCTTACCTCCATGCACATATGTGCCACTCCCTTCTTTGATCACGTTACGGCATACCGGATATCTTTCCTCATGTTCGCTGCATCCCCACAGACCTGTCCATACAAGCCCCGCTTCGAGCACGTTCAGGCGTGAAGCGATGGATAGCTCAGTCCGAACTGAAGGTACAGTTCTTCTCTGTATCCGACATCGTCCACAGCCCTCCTGACGTCCCCGATCCTTCCTGATGACAGCAGCTTATTGACCAACGAGGCAAGAAGGGTCTCTCCCTCCTGGCGTCCCCTGTTTTTCTCTTCCTCAAGCATTTCTTCGATGCTCATGGCTGTCACGTCCTTTCTTTTACCTTCTTCATGGCCTTCCCGATATCCATCCTCATAGAACATCTGTTTTAGTTTCTCTTCGCTATGTGCTCCGATTGTATACCACTCTTCCATATTATCACCTTTTCCTATCTGTACGATGCAGTATGACGCCAGTGCCCACGTCCCCTGCCCAGCAATGCTGCCAGACTTCTGAACATCCAGGGGTGCCATAAACGGCTTGTTGTATGAAACGGTGTCGGTGTCATTTGCCCCTATTGCACCGCATAAAGGTGAATTGACTCATCCATGTTGCTCTTGAAGAACATGAAAAGGAGGATCTTGCTATGTTAGAAAAAGTTTTCCCAACAAAAGATGATGCAAAATCATACGCCTCCGGACTCCGGCCGGGGAGCTGGAAAAAAGCTGTTCTAAAGAACGGGCAAAAGCTCATCTTGTGCCGGGATGATCGTGACTATGAGGAAGAGCTTTGGGATGACCTGTCCGGCGTGCTTGGGCGGTTCTTTGAAGATTTCGGATACGATCCGGAAGATTTCGACCTCATAGGAAGCGTTTCTTCCCTGCGTGATATGGCAATACTGATATGCTTTTATCCTGGACCCTTTGTATAGGGTTTCTTCCCTGCGTGATATGGCAATACAGCCCTTGTGGAGGATAGCACCGGAAACTACGTATATGAGAATTGAAATTAGCCAGAATACAAAAAAGAGACAGGATTTTCCGGTCTCTTTTTTAGATGAGAAATTCTTCTTAATAGAACCCACCATCGAAATATGCTCTTGCTATTACATAGGAAGGCTCATAATATGCGCTGCAGTTATAATTGTCGATGACGCTGCAGATATCATCATTATATACACGCATGATTGCATCTGCCTCTGTTTCTTCCGGCTGAATGGTATCAAAGATCAGACGATCATAGACTTTTCCCATCTGCAGTGCGGTTGGGATTTCCGATACCAGTTCCCTGTCCACATCCGACACATCAAAATTTCCTCTCTGAATGCCATAATGTGCGATCCAGTCATCTTCCACATCTTCAGGATTCTCACAGTGCAGGACATTCGCAACACTGAGCAGATGCCAAAGTTCCTCTCTGCCTATGACGTTCACGATGTCGGCATTCCTTCGATGCATCCTTCTTGCCACGCGCTCGATCATATAACATATGAAATATACATCATCCTGTCTGATCTCTTCTTCCGGAAAATGCTTATTCTTCAATCAGATCACTCCCTTCGAACCGAATCGTCTGCAGGGCATTTTTTGTGCAGAATACGATTTGATGTGTTGGATGTTTGAACTTTATCAATTCCCAAAATGCCGCTTTCGAAATCCTGCCTGCCACATAATCCTCCACATAATCCCAGATCTGGTCATCAGCCATCGGTCCTTCCACGATATCATGATCATGGTCAATTCCCCTCCGGCAGTCAACGATGAACTGCAGCCATTCCTCTGTCATTTTTTCAAATACTTTAACCTTCAAAGAATCATTTGGAGTGTACAGGTACCTGTTGACAATGGAATTACCGTGCCGGGTCAACGCCCAGCGCCTTGCCTGTTTTTCAAGAACTGTGCAGTAAAATCCATAACCGAAATCCTTATACCTTCCATTGATCAATATTTTAGGCATCTCAACGACCATATTGCTCCCATGATATACAATGCTTTCATCTTCCATCCGCTGTCCCTCCTTTTTTCATTTTACCACGGAAAAAGCCTTACTA
The DNA here is from genome assembly GCA_902797785.1 of uncultured Lachnospiraceae bacterium. Lineage (GTDB taxonomy): Bacteria > Bacillota > Clostridia > Lachnospirales > Lachnospiraceae > RUG14305. The sequence continues at coordinate 1,034 of CADBUD010000149.1, read as the reverse complement.
CAATAGCGAATGGCAGAGGAAAAACATTCCCTGCCATTTCCGCCTGACCTGCTTTTGCATCTGTTCCCTTCTGTCAAAAAGCCCGGAACTATTTTCGGGAATCAGGAAATTCCTCCCCATTAGGATGCCTAAGTTCGGCCTCCTGCATGTTGTCGGCATTGATTCCTGCCTTCTCGCAGGCTTTATAAAATTCCGACAATGCCTCCTCTTTGGTCGACGCTTTCGTCTTATAGTATACCCAGCCGGAGACCATGAGCTCATTCTGCTCAGGTTCGACTGCTTCGACATAATCAACAGAGTCAGGATTACATACCTCTTCCTTGCAAAAGTCAAGCCAGAGCTCTTCAAGTTCATTGATACCTTCACCATCCATAAGGTCGAATTCCGTTTCGTCTCCGTCATTGAATCCGATGTCATAGACTCCTTTTCCAATTTTCATACCATACGCTGCTTCCATGAGCGCAGGACAGGACTTCCTTTCGAGATAGTTGATTTTCGTGTTCATATAAAATTCCTCCTTTTAATTTATTTTTTTTATTACGCCTGTAATATGGACGAATCTCACAGGAGGAAATAAGAAAAAATATAAGATAATAACATACAGACAGCACAATGAATGCATGCAAAATATATACAATATTCACAAACTCAAAATCCTTACTGTTTAGCCCTCTAAAAAATATTTATAGAAAATTTATAGAAATTTATGCACTTTTCACATTTTTTAATAATGTCAAAGAAATTTATTGGTCACTTCCCACCTTGATGGTTCCCTGTTTGAATGTTATAATTTGGTAAGTCCGGACAAAAAATTGAAAGAAAGGGAATGAATAATAATGAAGAATTCTAAACGGATTTTTGCGGCACTGCTTGCAGCCACAATGACATTCACAAGTGTGGGGAATGACATCATTTCCCATGTCAATGCAGCGGAAACAGAAGAATCGGAAATAGCGACTGAGGCTTCTGAAACGGAAGAATCGGAAATACCGGCAGAAGCATCTAAGGAAGCATTGGCATCCGAAGCCGGAATG
>CADBUD010000148.1 GCA_902797785.1 uncultured Lachnospiraceae bacterium | reverse complement strand
GAGCAGTCCGTGGTCACCGCAGGGCTGACAGCCGAGCAGCTGAGAGATCAGCCGGAAAAAACCGCGGCATTATTATCAGAAAAGATAGAGGAGCAGGGAAAGCAGCTGGAGGCACAGATTAAAGAGCAGCTGGAACAGTCAACAGCCCGGCTCACAGAATCTATAGAAAAGCAAAAAAATGCCAAAGAGACCGGAGCTTTATCCGGAACAGAGCAGCGTACATCCTATTTTATGGATGATATGTTCGATGTCCCGATGAATCCACAGATCGATGCGCAGAGAAAGGAATGGGAATCCCAGGTCACCGGGGGCTTTGAAAAAAATAGAGAATTACTGCTTGAGACAGGACAAAAGATTGAAGAGCAGACAGCGATTCTTTCCTCCAAGCTGGAGCGTTCGGAAGAGTCCAGCCGCCAGATTTTAGAAAAGCTCGAAAAGCAGGAAGAAGGCTGGGCAGCCCGGCTCAATGATCAGCAGGCAGATGGAGCAGACAGAGCAGAAAGCCTCAGGGAGTATGAGCAGCTTCTGGGACAAAAATTTGAAGAATTAAAGGACATGGTTCAAAATCTGTCAGCAGCATCCGGAGCAGGAAAAGAAGGCGGAGAAGAGAGACAGGCGGAGAAACAGGCAGATTCAGCATATGTCATGACAGAAGCCAGACAGACAGAATTTTTACAAAAATTCGCCGCTATCCAAAATTTGATCATAGACAGTGTCAGACGGGAAGATTCCATCTTCCAGCAGATTGCCAGCGAAATGAATGGCAAGATCAATGATATCGTGATCAGACTGGATGAAATTTCTAAAATTGACAGAAATTTTATCAATAAAGTTCATACCATATTAGAAGAGGGAGCAAAAACGGAAACAGCTTCCCCAAAAGAGATTCGGAATGGATTTGCGGAAGTAAACTCTGTAACAATAGAAGCAGGGCCATCCGGAGAGCCTACCGTAGTCGAAAAAGAACATACATCGGGAGCTTTGTCAGAACAATCGTCTGCAGAGCCGGCAAAGGAAGCCCCAAATAACCGGGAGATTCTGGATAAATTAGAAGAAGTAAAGGGAGATATAGAGGAAAAGATCCATGGCGAAATGGTCCGGTGCTACCGAAATATCCGTTCCCTGATTGAGGAAAACGAATCCGACAGCTCAAAGACGATTCGGCAGGATGAGCCGGTACATGTCGCTCCGGAAAGCATTCGCGGCTATTTGAGATTTATCCTTTGGCTGACGCTTTTAAATACTGTATTGTTCATCTTAAATATCATTGGTATCTTATAAAAAATGTATAATACTTTTATTAATATTTTTTATGAAATTGTCAAAAATATAGAAGATGAAATAATACGTTTACAAATTTCATACATATGATATAATGTAATTTGATTCTTTTGTTCACAAAATACCGTTTGAAAGAAAGTCGTTTTGATTAAAAAAGAGTGTAAAAGTGATGAAATAATATTTGAGGTGTATGATGGAACAGTACATTATAAATGGCGGAGTTCCGCTAAAAGGCGAGGTTGAAATCGGTGGTGCCAAAAATGCCGCGCTTGCAATTTTGGCAGCAGCAATAATGACAGACGAGGATGTTGTCATAGAGAATCTTCCAGATGTACGGGATGTAAATGTCATGATTCAGGCAATCGGGGCAATCGGTGGCAGCGTCGTGCATTTGAATCGGCACACTGTGCGGATCAATGGCTTTGGAATTGGAAAATTAAGCCTGGATTATGAATATATAAAAAAGATACGTGCCTCCTACTACCTTCTGGGCGCACTGCTTGGGAAATATAAGCAGGCAGAGGTGGCATTGCCGGGAGGGTGTGATATCGGGAGCAGACCGATCGATCAGCATTTAAAAGGCTTTCGGGCCTTAGGAGCAGAGGCAGGCGTCCGTCATGGAAAGATTACGGCACATGCCAGTCATCTGCATGGGAGCCATATTTATATGGATGTGGTCTCCGTAGGAGCAACGATCAATGTCATGATGGCAGCCGCAATGGCAGATGGAAATACCATTCTGGAAAATGCGGCCAAGGAGCCGCATGTCGTGGATGTGGCGAACTTCCTAAACAGCATGGGGGCAAATATCAAAGGTGCCGGTACGGACGTGATCCGGATCAAGGGTGTCCCAAAGCTTCATAAGACAGAATATTCCATTATACCGGATCAGATTGAGGCAGGAACCTTTATGTTCGCTGCGGCAGCAACAAAAGGAGATATCACTGTCAAAAATGTGATTCCCAAGCATCTGGAGGCGACGAGCGCGAAATTGGTCGAGATTGGCTGCAGGGTAGAGGAAATGGATGATGCAGTCCGTGTCTGTGCAACAGAGCGGCTGGGCTATACCCAGGTAAAGACCCTGCCATATCCGGGATTTCCGACAGATATGCAGCCACAGATGGCAGTTGTGCTCGGATTATCAAATGGAATGAGCACGATTACAGAGAGTATCTTTGAGAATCGTTTCCGATATGTGGATGAGCTGCACCGTCTGGGCGGAGACATCAAGGTAGAGGGAAATATAGCAATTATCAATGGAGTCGAAGAATATACAGGAGCAGAAGTCTGTGCGCCGGATCTGCGCGCAGGAGCAGCCCTTGTGATTGCAGGTCTGGCTGCTTCCGGAAAGACGATCATAGATGATATTGTATATATTCAACGCGGATACGAAGATTTTGAGAAAAAGCTGCGGCAGTTGGGGGGAAGAATCAAAATCGTAAAAACAGAAAAGGAAATGAAGCAGTATCAGTATCATACTGCATGAGAAACAGGAGGAATCCAAAATGGAAAGATTATTATTTACATCAGAGTCGGTAACAGAGGGACATCCGGACAAAATCTGTGATGCTATTTCTGATGCTGTATTAGATGCGCTGATGGAGCAGGATCCGATGAGCCGGGTGGCTTGTGAGACCTGTACGACCACAGGAGTTGTGATGGTAATGGGAGAGATCACGACTTCAGCTTATGTAGATATCCCAAAGATCGTACGTGAAACCGTGGCAGAGATCGGTTATACTAAATCCGAGTATGGGTTTGACGCAAATACCTGCGCTGTCATGGTCACGATTGATGAACAGTCAAAAGATATCGCCATGGGAGTGGATAAAGCCCTGGAGGCAAAAGAAAATAAAATGTCAGAGGAAGAGCTGGATGCGATTGGTGCCGGAGATCAGGGAATGATGTTTGGTTATGCTACCAATGAGACTGAGGAATATCTTCCTTATCCGATTGCCTTGGCGCACAAGCTTGCACGGCGTTTGACAGAGGTTCGTAAGAAGGGAACCCTGCCATATCTTCGTCCGGATGGAAAGACACAGGTATCTGTTGAATATGATGAGAACGGTGTACCGGTTCGCTTAGAGGCTGTCGTGCTGTCAACCCAGCATGACCCGGATGTGACCCAGGAACAGATTCACGAGGATATCAAAAGAGAGGTGTTTGAGCCGATTCTTCCAAAAGAAATGCTGGATGAAAATACCAAATATTTTATCAATCCGACTGGAAGGTTTGTCATCGGTGGACCAAACGGAGACAGTGGACTGACTGGCAGAAAGATTATCGTAGATACCTATGGCGGATATGCGCGTCATGGCGGTGGGGCATTTTCCGGAAAGGATTGTACCAAGGTTGACCGTTCCGCAGCATATGCAGCGCGTTATGTTGCTAAAAATATCGTAGCAGCTGGAATTGCAGACAAATGTGAGATACAGTTGTCCTATGCGATTGGCGTAGCCCATCCGACGTCCATCATGGTAGATACCTTTGGCACAGGAAAGATCTCAGATGAGAAGATCGTAGAGCTCATCCGGGAAAACTTTGATTTAAGACCGGCGGGGATCATTAAGATGCTGGATCTGCGGCGTCCAATTTATAAGCAGACCGCAGCCTATGGACATTTTGGAAGGAATGATTTAAATCTTCCATGGGAGCAGCTGGACAAGGTAGAAATCTTAAAAGGATATCTTGGATAGAACAAGCGTGAACAAAACGGAAAGTCGGCTTGTTCATGAGGATAAAACAGATTTATCGGATGATTTTTGGATTCTGATAAATCTGTTTTTTACTTTCTTTTGCGTTTTTTTATAAATGTTTTATAACTTGGTAATAGTAATCAGGAACAGTCTTGTGCTATAATATATATATATGATTCAGCGGTCAAAAGTCATTCTCCACGACAAGCTCGTTTGTCGGTGGAGAGAAGACGCGAAGCGCGGAACAATCCGTTGAATCACTTTTGATGGGCAAATCATATATGATACGCGGTAACAGTTCGCCCTTATTCTCCCGCAAGGTGTTTTCAAGCGCATTTTGCTTGAAAATCCGGGGTAGCACTGGCATCCGACAGAGTAGATCAGATATAAACTGGCACTCATAGAGGTGAAAAAATGAAAATCAGAACAAGGCTTTGTATTGCGTTTATTATTATATTGCTGCTTCCGATTCTTGTTACGGGGCTGGTGATATATTTTTTTGGGATGAATCAGACCAAAAGTATCGCAAATCACTATGGAGTCGAGGCAGATTCGTATCAGGGATTTCCTGTACCTATTCCGGTGCAGGTCTATTTTAATATGACAAATGTAAAGTTCCATTTACTTCAGGATTATGCGGAAAATAATACAGAGTTTTTTGAGGACATGGAGCAGGTCGAACAGATAAATCGGGAGTTGATGGAAAAGGAATCGTATCTGATTTTGTATAAAGAGGATATTCCATATTATGTTGGAGTAAAATCATCCGATAAAGCAGGAGCTTCTTTGGCACAGAAGAGGAAGCTCCTTGAAGAAGGTACGGATGTGGATCATATTCTGCAATTGTTGAAGGATCTAAAGCATCCGGATGACTCCGGGATGGGACATTATTTTGGGGAAAATATGCAGGTCCTGTTAAGACAGGTCGAATTTCAGTTTGGTGATGGGACACAAGGGAGAGCCTATATCATTACCTCACTAAGGAGTGTCGTGCCGGAGGTGAGGGCGCTATTGATCAAAATCCTTCTGGTTGCTCTGCTGGTCATGTTCATTACGAGCACGATTTTGGTTCATTGGGTCGTTCAGGGATTTATGAAGCCGATCAATATGCTTAGTTACGCGGCGCAGAACATCAAAGAGGGAAATTTGGATTTTACCATCGAAGTCCACGGAAATGATGAGATCAGTGAATTGTGCCAGGATTTTGAAGAAATGCGCAAGCGCTTGAGAGATTCTGTAGAGGAGCAGATGGAGCATGACAGGGAGAATAAAGAGCTGATCAGTAATATTTCCCATGACTTAAAAACTCCGATGACGGCGGTTCTTGGATATGTACAGGGCATCCGGGACGGGGTGGCGGATACCCCCGAAAAAATGGAACGTTATATGAAGACGATTTATACTAAAGCCATGGATATGGATCGTCTGATCAATGAGCTGACATTTTATTCCAAAATAGATACGAATCGCATTCCTTACGTATTTGATGAGCTGATGATCAGTGATTTTTTTGAAGATTGTGTTGAAGAGTCCTCCTGGGATTTGGAGTCCAAGGATATTCGTCTGGAGTATCATGATTTTCTGGAGGAAAATACCATGGTGATTGCTGATTCTGAGCAGCTCCACCGTGCGGTAAATAATATTTTGGGCAACTCTGTAAAATATATGAATAAATCACCGGGACATATCGGCATTACGTTAAAGGAAGCTGGGGATTTTATTGAGATTGAAATTGCGGATAATGGAATGGGCATCTCACCAAAAGATCTTCCTAATATTTTTGACCGTTTTTATCGGACGGATCTATCAAGAAATTCTTCTAAGGGTGGCAGTGGAATTGGTCTGTCCATTGTGAAAAAAATCATTGAAGATCATGGGGGCAGAGTATGGGCGACGAGCAAGGAAGGCGTTGGGACGGTCGTATTTATTTCCTTGAGACGATATAGAAGGGAGACAATATGAAAAATAAAATTTTGATCATAGAGGATGAGCTGAGCATAGCAGAATTAGAAAAGGATTATCTTGAGCTGAGCGGATTCGATGTTGTTATCGAAACAGATGGGAAACAGGGATTACTGACGGCTCTGGAGGAAGAGTTCGATCTGTTTATTCTGGATCTGATGCTGCCAGGTTTGGATGGTTTTGAAATCTGTAAAGAAATCCGGGAGGAAAAGAACAATCCTATTATCTTCATTTCGGCGAAAAAAGAGGACATTGACAAGATTCGGGGGTTTGGAATCGGAGCAGACGATTATATGACGAAGCCCTTTAGTCCCAGTGAACTTGTAGCCCGGGTAAAGGCTCATCTGGCGAGATATCAGAGATTAATAGAAAGCAGTCAAAATATAGGAAAATCCAATAAGATTCTGGAGATTCGGGGAATCAAAATTGACAGGGATGACCGAAGAGTCTGGATCAATGGAGAAGAAAAGGCGTTCACGACAAAAGAATACGAGCTTCTCCTGTTTCTGGCAGAGAACCCAAATCGCGTGTTTTCCAAGCAGGAGTTGTTCAAAGCGATTTGGGATATGGATTCCTATGGGGATAATGCCACGGTCACGGTACACATTAAGAAAATTCGGGAGAAAATCGAGTATAATACCCAGAAGCCGCAGTATATCGAAACCATCTGGGGCGTAGGATACCGGTTCAAGGTCTGATGATGGAAATTTTATTTGAAGATAACGAAATCATTGCCATAAGGAAAGAGGCAGGAATCGCGGTAGAGACAAAACGGTTCGCAGAAGAAGACATGGTCTTATTGCTGAAAAATTATTTTTTCGAAACGAAAGAACAAGCTTTTGACAATCCGGCAGCAGAACCGGAACATCTAAAAGAGCCCTACGTAGGGGTCGTACATCGTCTGGATCAGCCGGTAGAGGGGATTGTTGTATTTGCAAAGACCCAAAAGGCAGCAGCTTTTTTAAGCAGGCAGATTCAAACAGGCGAGATGAAAAAATATTATCTTGCAGTGACCCAGGGAATCATACAGAAGAAATCCGGAACCTGTACGGACTACCTAAAATCAGATCAAAAGACCAATCTTACGCGAATCGTGGCAAAAGGTGAGAAAAACGCCAAAAAAGCAGTGTTAAGATATGATGTGCTAAAGACAGAGGGAGACAAAAGTCTCGTTCAGATCGAGCTGATTACCGGAAGACATCATCAGATCCGAGCCCAGATGTCTCATATGGGGCATCCGTTATGGAATGATGTTCGCTATGGATTTCAGGGAGAAAGAACGGGACGGGAGATAGCGCTTTGCGCATACCGCCTTTCCTTTAAAGCGCCATCCGGAGAACAGATCAATTTAGAAATATCTCCTAGAGGAGAAGCATTTTCTATTGCGCCAAACGCAAGGCGTTGAAAGCGCACTTTCTATCGCGTTTGTGTGCATTAATAGGATAAAAATTCAATAAGAAAGAGGAAAAATAATGGAACAGAAATTAAACAGCATCCTAAAAACAACCTTCCAAAAAGATTTGGATACGGCAACCAATCAGGAGATTTATTTATCTCTCATGGCTCTTACAAAAGAGGCGCTTAAAGACCGGGGCACCAACAAAGGGAACAAAAAGCTCTATTACATCTCAGCAGAATTTTTGATCGGAAAGCTTCTTTCCAACAATCTGATCAATCTGGGATTGTTTGAAGAAGTGCGTACCGTCCTAAAACAGCATGGAAAGAAAATCGAAGAAATCGAAGAAATCGAGCCGGAACCGTCCTTGGGAAATGGCGGTTTGGGCCGGTTGGCAGCCTGCTTCCTGGATTCGATCGCGACTCTCTCCCTAAATGGAGACGGAATCGGATTAAACTATCATTTCGGGCTGTTCCAGCAGGTCTTTGAAGAAAATAAACAAAAAGAGATTCCGAATCCATGGATCGAAGAGCAGGGATGGCTTGAGGATACCAAAAAGACCTATCCGGTGCATTTTGGCAAGGATCTGACGGTTACGGCGAAGCTCTATGATCTGACCGTTTCCGGATATGACAGTGGATGTACCAAGCTTCATCTGTTTGATATAGAGACCGTTGATGAATCGATTGTAAAAGATGGCATCCATTTTGATAAAAAGGACATTGAGAAAAATCTGACCTTGTTCCTATATCCGGATGACAGCGATGAAGCCGGGAATCTTTTGAGAATCTATCAGCAGTATTTCATGGTGAGCAGTGGAGCTCAGATGATTTTAGAGGAATGTGAGGAAAATGGCTGGGAGTTATCGAAGCTTTCCGAGCACGTGGCGATTCAGATCAATGATACCCATCCGTCCATGGTGATTCCGGAACTGATTCGTCTTTTGACCGAAAAAGGAATTGACGAGGATGAGGCAATCAAGCTTGTATCCAAGACCTGTGCTTATACAAATCATACGATTCTGGCAGAGGCATTGGAAAAATGGCCGTTAGAATATTTAGAAAAAGTAGTTCCTCAGCTGGTTCCGATCATCAAGCGGTTAGATCAGAAAGTGAAAGAGACCTATTCCAATTCGAAGGTAGCGATCATCGATGAAAGCGACCGGGTCCACATGGCGCATATGGATATGCATTATGGATATAGTGTCAATGGAGTGGCTGCGCTCCATACGGAAATCCTAAAATCTGAAGAATTAAAGGATTTTTATGAAATTTATCCGGAGAAATTTAATAATAAAACGAACGGAATCACCTTCCGCCGCTGGCTGTTCCACTGCAACAGAGAGCTGACCGGGTTCTTAGAGGAAAAAATCGGACCGGAGTTTAAAAAGGATGCGGAAAAGCTTGAAAAACTG
>CADBUD010000147.1 GCA_902797785.1 uncultured Lachnospiraceae bacterium | reverse complement strand
ATCGTAACGTAAAATCAATGATTTACAGTCAATTTGTCAAAGGATAGAGATTCGTCGTGCTTGCACGTAAGAAGCTCTATTCTTTGACAAATTTTCCTGCCATTTGCAGCAGCAAATCTTTTTGATTCATCTCCGGATTTTCCAAGACCACATCTAACAGGCCGTTTAATATTTCGCCTATTTTTTTTCCGGCAGGAATTCCAAGCCCCAAAAGATCAGCTCCTGTAACTGACAGGTCCGAAAGCGATACACACTCGTTCTGCCTTTGAATTTCCTCATAGTAGTTTTTATATTTCTCGATTGCAGCCAGCTTTTCCACTCTCTTGTAGTCACTTTGTGCCATGGTATCAGCATATTGTACTTCAAGATAATCCTGAAAATATTCTTTTCCCACACGGTACAGAAGCCGTCTGACATTTTTCTTCGTAGGCTCTGGATTATCATCATGAAACTCGACCAAATGAGATACCTTCCGAATTGTATCATTGTCAAATTTGAGCCGCCGCAATATTTTTCTGGAAAGCTCAGCGCTTCTTTGAGCATGTCCGTAAAAATGATCGATTCCCTCTTCATCCGTTGTCTTTTTTTCCGGTTTGGCAATATCGTGCAAAAGCATGGTAAGTCTAAGAATCCGGTTTGGCGAAACCATTTTCACGGATTCTACAATATGTTCTCCAACAGAATACCTGTGATGCGGATTATTCTGACCAGTCTGCATCGCCAAATCAAATTCAGGCAAGAATACGCCGGTCAATCCGGTTTCATAGGCTTCAACGATGCGTTCCGGCTGTTTTGAAATCAAAATCTTTACTAACTCCATCTGAATCCGTTCTACACTGATTTTCGTCAGATTTATAGAGAGCTTCTTTATCGCCTCTTTTGTGTTTTTTTCTATTTTGAATCCCAGCTGAGCACCAAAGCGCACAGCACGAAGCATTCGAAGCGCATCTTCAGAAAATCGTTCCTCAGCCACTCCAACACAGCGGATGATCTGATTTTCGATATCTCCCAACCCGTCAAACAAATCGACTAATCCGGTTTTTTCCTGATAGGCAAGTGCATTGATGGTAAAATCCCTGCGCTTTAAATCCTCTTCCAGCGACGGTGTAAAGGTGACTTTTGTCGGATGACGTCCATCCTCATATTTTCCATCAATTCGATAGGTCGTAACCTCAAATCCTTCTTTTTCTATCATGACTGTTACTGTTCCATGCTGGATTCCTGTATCAATGGTATGGGAAAAGATCCGTTTTACTTCTTCCGGTTTGGCCGAGGTCGTAATATCCCAATCCTCCGGTTTCCGTCCCAGAATACTGTCCCTGACACAGCCACCGACAATATAAGCTTCATATCCCTTCTCCCATAAGAGCTTTAATATATAATTGACTTTGGCTGGGAGCTCGATTTTGATCTCTTCTTTTTTCATTTACTTTTCTCCTCTATAACCGTCAGTTTATATCTGACCTATTCTGTCGGATGCCAGTGCTGTCCGTAAGGATTCCTTAACAACATACTGGTGAGCAGAAAAATTTCCACTCACCAGTATAAATAAAGGAAACGAATTTATTTAATGCGTTTACTACATCTGACCCGTCATGAATCAGATGATGCGCACAGATTTTGCAGGATAAATGTCGCTTTCAGCAATCAAAGTCCGACACAGATGGTTCTCCTAAAAGCTTTAGATCCATGTAAATTCTCTGCCGCACAATGGAACAAAGATAAAAACCTGATATCCGCAGCTGAGTTTATCATACATATGTAATTCTGTTTTTTCCACGACCATTTCATCATTTAAATAGGTAAGAGAAGTTCCCTCTCCCGGTGATACATAAAAACGATTCACAACATCATCATATTCTACGATTGTATCCCGTTCTTTGTTCAGCTCCGGATCCTCCGGGAGTTTGATCGTACAGTTTTCTCCGCTCCCGATTGTGTTTTCTCCTTTGTAGATATAAAAGTCGTTTCCTTTATAGCTTCCATCAATGCATACCAGCCAACCGCCAAACGGTGCGTTTTTATGCAGAACTGCCTGTTTCTGCGCAGGTGATGGGATTCCTGAGCCGTT
>CADBUD010000146.1 GCA_902797785.1 uncultured Lachnospiraceae bacterium | reverse complement strand
GTATTTGGCGCACTGCTGCCTCGGATTTTCAAGCAAAATGCGCTTGAAAATACCTTGCGGGATAGTGGCTGTGAATAGTAACATTGTCATCCTGCTTTTATAGAAAACAAATTGATTCGTTTCCTATTGTGCCAAACGCGAGGCACTGAAAGTATTTTTTATTATGACATATAATTATGAACTTTTCATGAACCACATCCTATAACTAAACCTTGCAAATTTTTCCTCTATGTTTTATAATCAATGAAAGAACGATTTAAAGGAGGATTTTCTAATGAAAGAAAAAGTTGTATTGGCATATTCCGGAGGTCTCGATACCACAGCAATCATTCCATGGCTGAAGGAAAACTACGATTATGAAGTAATCTGCTGCTGTATTGACGTGGGACAGGAAAGCGAGCTGGACGGACTGGAAGAGCGTGCCAAGGCTTGTGGAGCTGAAAAGCTTTATATCTTAGATGTTGTGGACGAGTTCTGTGATGAATATATCGTACCATGTGTTCAGGCAAATTCGATCTATGAGAACAAATATCTCTTAGGTACTTCCATGGCCAGACCGTTGATAGCGAAAAAGCTTGTAGAAATCGCCAAAAAAGAGGGTGCTGTTGCCATTTGTCACGGGGCTACCGGTAAAGGAAATGATCAGGTTCGTTTTGAGCTGGGCATCAAAGCCCTTGCCCCGGAGATCAAGATCATCGCTGTTTGGAGATCCGAGGACTGGAAGATGGATTCCCGTGAAGCAGAGATTGAGTACTGCCGCCAGCATGGCATCGACCTTCCATTTTCTGCGGATAACAGTTACAGCCGTGACCGGAATCTCTGGCACATCAGCCACGAGGGATTAGAGCTGGAGGATCCGGCAAATGAGCCAAATTATGATCATCTTCTCGTCCTTGGGGTTTCTCCTGAGAAAGCTCCGGATGAAAGCGAATATGTCACCATGACCTTTGAACAGGGCGTTCCAAAATCCATCAACGGAAAAGAAATGAAGGTGTCTGACATCATCCGTGAGCTGAATCGTCTTGGTGGAAAACATGGTATCGGTATCATTGATATCGTAGAGAACCGTGTCGTAGGCATGAAATCCAGAGGTGTCTACGAAACTCCGGGCGGCACCATTTTGATGGAGGCACATCAGCAGTTAGAGGAGCTGATCTTAGACCGCGCGACCTATACGGTCAAAAAAGAAATGGGAAATAAATTTGCCGATATCGTCTATGAAGGTAAATGGTTCACTCCTCTTCGGGAAGCCATTCAGGCATTTATCGAATCGACACAGCAGTATGTCACTGGAGAAGTGAAATTCAAGCTTTATAAAGGAAATATCATCAAAGCCGGCACGACCTCTCCATATTCTCTCTATAGTGAATCTCTTGCCAGCTTCACGACCGGAGAGTTGTATGACCATAAAGATGCCGAAGGATTTATCAATCTGTTCGGACTTCCATTAAAGGTGCGGGCTATGAAAATGGCGGAACTCAAAAAGGAGGATTAATCTATGTCTAAATTTGGAAAATTTGTCACAAATGTTCTGATTGCCGGAACTGCTGCTGCAGCAGGTGTCGCATTCTATATGAAATATATCAAGAAAAACGATCAGGAAGATGATGATGATTTTGATGATTTCGATTTCGAAGATTTTGACGATGAGGATGAAGATGATTTCGATGATGATTTTGATTTCGACGATAAGGAATCCGGGCGTGAATATGTCCCGATCACCATTGAAACAGAGTCAGATTCCGATGAATCTGTTACCGTTTCTTCCGAATTCATTGAATCAGATTCCACTCCTATCGCCTCTTCGGATTCTGAGGATGAAAAACCGGAAATCAAAATCGAAGCTACGGTTTTTGATGATTTAGATGATTGATTCGATGCTTCTGCTATGAGCATTAAAGCTAAGGAACTGTGAACTGTGCATCATACGATTGAAGCAATCATTCAAAAAACGCTGTGAAGATGATTTTCACAGCGTTTTTTTCTTATCTATTTCTCTTCCATTCTTTTTTGACCCCGAAATCTTTTTATGTTACTATTCACAGCTCTGCTGTTCATAGCAACAAAATGCACATACCGAAGGCACACAGAGTGCAAATACTCCCTTTGGTCGTATT
>CADBUD010000145.1 GCA_902797785.1 uncultured Lachnospiraceae bacterium | reverse complement strand
GATTTATGATTCCGATCAAACCTGTTTTGTCAACATAATCATTTTTTATAATTCTTGCAAAACCGCTATTTCCTGGGTTTAAGTATGCGCCCATTTCGCAGACCTCCTTTCCTCTGCTAAGTCATCTCAACGGATTATTTTGTATTTTCGGATAACCACTTCTCATATATTTTGTGTCTCAGGGAACTTTCCTCCGCCCCGTGTGGTTATTCCTCGTGGTTTGTAAATGCGTGGTTCACCTACACTGTCCCTTCAAACAAAACCTTATCCCCTATCTGCACCCTTTTTACACCCTGTTCCTTCTTCTTATTGAAATTGAAACTCAGCATATAGCCTGTATCAAGGTTCCAGTAATCCAGATACTCACTTATCTGCTTTTCTCCTTCCGTATGATATCTCTCGCCTCGCCAGATTTTAAGCTCGATGATATACTGCTGTCCAAGATAATCAACGATCACATCTGTTCTGGTCTGATCTCTGGTCTGCGCTTCGATATAATAGTTTCCGGTTCCGTTAATAATCGGTTTTAGATACAGCAGGAACTGTTCCCTTCCGTCTTTCTCCTTGAAGCGCTCCTTCAGCGGTCCGCAGACCTGTGTATAGGTCTCTATAAACCGTTCCATAATCAGCCGCATATTCAGTTTTCCATCCGAAACGAACTGATTCTTTGCCAGCTCTCCTTCTCTTGAGAAGACATTATTTTTCAGTTCTTCATCGGACAGGAACAGATTATAAAGTCTTGTTTCAAATATGCGGTTTGCAACTCTGACTGTGTTGTGATCATTCCTGATCAATCCATACATTTGCATCTGGACAATATCTTTCTGATCAGGATTCCATGTCAGCTTTGTCCCTTCCATAAGAATGCTTCGGATGGCGGCCTTCAGTTCCAGATAATTATTCAGATTTTTTGTCAGCGACTGAAACAATGTGTTGTTTTCTGCCAGGATCAGCTTAACTGCTTCATCAATTCCTCTTTCTGTCCAGGCTTCCGACAGACTCATAGCCTTACTGACTTCCTCATCAATCAACTGACAGATTCTGCTTACAAGGAAAGGATATCCGTTTGTATATTCACGGATTGACTTTGCAAGTGCCTCCGTATCCATCCCGGTATGGTAATCCGCTTCGTATTCAGCAAGCATTCCTTTGATGCCATCTTTTGATAAGCTCATGTCGATTGTGAAATCCGCCGCGATATTCCATGGGCTGTTCTCCTTGCTGTCTTCCCCTGATTGGATTTTGCTCCTCAGGTGTTTGACATCGGTTACACCGGCGAGGATGACTGACTGGAAAGATTTTTCAGTCGGATCCTTTTTCTGTTCCAGATAATCTGCCCGTAATTGTGCAAGAAAATCAAGAAAAACCTGATTATTAGTTGCCGTATCGACCTCATCTATGATCATTACTATTCTTTTTTCGGATGTCTCGCACCAATTTGTCAGTATATCAAAGAGTTCATCCAATGCGGCAAGCTGTTCTTTCCGAATTATTATTTCCTGTAAGTCTTCTATTATCTCGTCGGGAATATCTGCTTTTTTTCTTTTCTTTATAAGTTGCCGACAAAAAGCTTTAACAAATTTTTCCTCGGTTTTAAAGCTTGCATCACTTATTTTCTGAAAGTCCAGACTTAGCACAGAATAATATTCTTGCAGCTTCGATTCCAACGCGTCTATCGTTGTTGTCTTTCCATATTGTCTTGCCCGATTGATCGTGAAATATTTCCCGTCATCAACCAGCTTTTTTATCTCTTTTACCCTATCGGAGAGATCTACCATATAATGCTTTGAGGGTATACACACAGCCGTTGTATTAAATGATTTCATTGTCTCTCCTTTCCTGTGTTCTGCAAAACACATTTTTATCTGGCTCTGTTTTGTCACGTACTTTGTGGATGATTTTTACACCACTGCATCTATGTAAAACTGTTGAATTGGCTTTCACCCACTAAAGCCCCCACCGGTTAACAAGCTTTTCTTATGCCCCTTACATAGATATCGTGGTCTGTAAATGGGTGTGTATTGTTTTCCTCTTCAAGTCTACCTTCGTCAGCAAAATTCGCCTTGTTAAAATCAAAGGAAAACACCGGATAATATAAAAATTATAGCACTACTCCTATATGATTTCAATGTCAAAATTTCGCATTTTTTTACCCTCTCTTTCTCTTTTTGTAACAGTTCAGCCATACGGCTTCTCTGTTACAAAATGCACAGAGATGATGCATTCTGCATCACCTCGCGCCCAT
>CADBUD010000144.1 GCA_902797785.1 uncultured Lachnospiraceae bacterium | reverse complement strand
TACAAGCAGGAGCTTGGCTCCTACAAAACACCATTAGCGGAAGTGAGGGATTCACTTTGACTTAGCAAATAAGGAAAAGCGAATCGAAGAATTAGAAAAAGAAATGGAAGCACCGGATTTTTGGGACAATCCGGAACGTTCCCAGAAAATGATGAAGGATTTAAAAAGTCTGAAGGATGATGTGGAAACTGTGCATCATCTGGAGCAGTCTTTTGAAGATGTGGAGACCATGATCGAAATGGGCTATGAGGAGAATGATGAGTCCTTATTGCCGGAAATCGAAGAAATTTTTCAGGAATTTAAGCAGGAGCTGGATCGGATTCGGATCAAGACACTGCTTTCCGAAGAGTATGACAAGAACAATGCGATCCTTTCGCTTCATGCCGGAGCGGGCGGAACCGAGTCCTGTGACTGGGCATCGATGCTGTATCGTATGTACAGTAAATATGCCGACTCGATGGGATTTTCTTTGGAAGTGCTGGATTCCCTGGATGGAGATGAGGCCGGAATCAAATCGATTACCTTTCAGATTAATGGGGAAAATGCTTACGGATATCTGAAATCAGAAAAGGGAGTTCATCGTCTGGTCCGGATTTCTCCGTTTAATGCGGCAGGAAAACGTCAGACCTCGTTCGTATCCTGTGATGTCATGCCAGAGATCGAGGAGGATATTGATATTGAAATCCGGGATGAGGATATCCGGGTGGACACCTATCGTTCGAGCGGCGCAGGTGGACAGCATATCAATAAAACGTCTTCAGCGATTCGTATTACGCATTACCCGACTGGAATCGTGGTTCAGTGTCAGAATGAGCGTTCCCAGCATATGAATAAAGATAAAGCGATGCAGATGCTGAAGGCGAAGCTCTATCTTCTGAAACAGCAGGAAAATATGGAGAAGCAGTCGGATATCCGGGGCGATGTTTCGGAAATTGGCTGGGGAAACCAGATTCGTTCCTATGTTCTTCAGCCTTATACTATGGTCAAAGATCATCGGACCAATGAGGAGACCGGAAATGTTTCCAGTGTATTAGATGGCGGGATTCAGCCATTTATTAATAGCTATCTGAAATGGAATAGCCTTCGGAAGCGTTAGTAGAAAAATGTTGTTGTGTTTTAAAGGATTCTGTGATACCATTTTCAGGTGTCGGAAATGATGATGACTCAAGGAGTGAGAAAATGATTCAGGTAGCGATTTTAGGATATGGAACGATTGGTTCTGGAGTATATGAAGTTTTAAATATAAATAAACAGGTGATCGAGAAACGGATCGGAGATGAGATTCGGGTAAAATATGTCTTGGATCTTAGAGAGTTTCCGGGATCTCCAATCGAGGATATCTTAGTTCATGATGTCAATACGATTCTGGAGGATCCGGAGGTTTCTGTTGTAGTAGAGGTCATGGGCGGTGTCGAGCCGGCGCATACCTTCGTTAAGAATGCCCTGCTTGCCGGAAAGAGTGTGGCGACATCCAATAAAGCACTGGTCGCAAAATATGGAGCAGAGCTTTCAGAAATCGCAAAGCAGAAGAACCAGAGCTTTTTATTTGAGGCGAGCGTAGGAGGCGGAATTCCCATTATCCGTTCGATCAATACAGCGCTCACCGGGGATGTGGTAGAAGAGATTTCCGGTATCTTGAATGGGACGACCAACTATATGATGACGGAAATGACAAATCATGGCTCCGAGTTCGAGGTGGTTTTAAAGGATGCTCAGAAAAAGGGCTATGCAGAGGCTGATCCGACGGCGGATATCGAAGGTCATGATGCCTGCCGCAAGATTGCTATTTTGACCTCATTGCTCACAGGGCAGCAGGTGGATTTTGAGGATATCTATACCGAGGGAATTACAAAGATCACTGCTGGGGATATTAAATTTGCAAAGGCCATGGGCAGAAAAATCAAGCTTTTAGCGACGTCAAAGAAACAGGGAGACAGCTATTGTGCTATGGTTTCTCCGGTTCTTTTGGGGAGTTCGCATCCGTTATATCATGTAGATGGAGTGTTTAATGCCGTATTTGTTGTTGGAAATATGCTGGGAGATGCGATGTTCTATGGCAGCGGCGCAGGATCTCTTCCGACGGCAAGTGCTGTAGTTGCCGATGTGGTGGATATTTGTAAAAATCTTGGGAAGAATATTCCATATGAGTGGAGTGCTGAAAAGCTTTCGCTGGCTGACATAAGCAGTTCTCAAAAATCATTCTTTGTACGGGTCGAGGGATCCAGAGAAGAAAAATCAGAGGAGATTGCTGCAGCATTTGGAAATGTGGAATATGTAACATGTGATGAAGCAGCTGGGGAATGTGGTTTTATTACAGAGCTGATTTCTGAGAAAGAGTTTGAGGAAAACGCAGCGAAGCTGAGTGGAATAAAAAACAGGATTCGTATGGACCAGTAAGTGTTATGTAGGAGGTTGCTATGTTAATAGTAAAGAAATTCGGCGGCAGTTCCGTAGCCGATAAGGATAGGATTTTTAATGTTGCGAACAGATGTATCGAGGATTATAAAAAAGGTCATGATATCGTTGTGGTTCTTTCAGCAATGGGAGATACGACAGATGAGCTTTTAGAGAAGGCAGAGCAGATCAATCCGTGTGCGTCAAAGAGGGAGTTGGATATGCTCCTGACAACGGGAGAGCAGATTTCCGTTTCCTTGATGGCAATGGCAATGGGAGCTTTGGGAGTACCGGCAGTATCTCTTAATGCGTTCCAGGTAGCGATGCATACAACATCTCAGTACAACAACGCCCGTATAAAGAGAATTGATTCCGAGAGAATCCGTCATGAATTGGATTCCAGAAAGATTGTTATCGTGACAGGATTCCAGGGGATCAACAAATATGATGATTATACGACATTGGGACGTGGTGGTTCCGATACGACAGCAGTTGCGCTTGCAGCAGCGCTTCAGGCAGATGCGTGTGAGATTTATACAGATGTCGATGGAGTATTTACAGCAGATCCGCGGGTGGTTTCCAATGCGCAGAAGCTGAACGAGATCACATATGATGAAATGCTGGAACTCGCAAGTCTTGGAGCAAAGGTGCTGCATAACCGTTCGGTGGAAATGGCAAAGAAATATGGCGTACAGCTTGTCGTGCGTTCAAGTTTAAATAAATCTGAAGGAACAGTTGTTAAGGAGGAAGTAAAAATGGAGAGAATGCTGGTTAGTGGAGTTGCAGCAGATAAGAATACAGCGAGGATCGCCGTAGTCGGATTACAGGATACACCGGGTATCGCTTACAAGATTTTCAGTGTACTTGCAAAGAAGAACATCAATGTAGACGTTATTTTACAGTCCATTGGACGGGATGGTACCAAGGATATCTCCTTTACTGTGGAAAGAGGAAATTTAAAAGAAGCGGTAGATATTTTGGAGAGCAATAAGGGACGCATTAATTATAAGTCGATCGAAGCAGATGAAAAGGTAGCGAAGGTATCTGTTGTTGGTGCAGGAATGATCTCTCACGCCGGTGTTGCTGCGGAGATGTTCGAAGCACTTTATAATGTGGGAGTAAATATCAGAATGATTTCTACTTCTGAGATCAGAGTGACCGTGCTGATCGATGAACAGGATGTAGATAAAGCAATGCGGGCAGTGCATGACCATTTTATTTCAGATTGATTTTTAAGCGGAGCTTAGGAACTGTGCATTAATAACCTACACATTCTGCTTGCTTTTTTCTCCGATAGCAACAAAAAAATCACTTACATAGCTCTCGCTATGCGTATGATTTTTTACTGTCACTCTCGAAGAAAAATTCAGCGCATAATGTACAGGTTATTTTCGTACAGTTCCTTAGACAGAGAAAAAAGAAGGAACTGTGTTCTCTGCACAGTTCCTTCTTTTTGTGATTATTCTATACTCATGAACGAAATGGTTTGCCGTTTTGTTCGTGAGTCGCGCCGGATTTTGGTCGCTGAGAGCGACATTTTCCTTAGGAACTGTGCATCAGTTTATATCGTTAGCGAAAAACGGTAACGTTTTTCATTAACGAGTTTAACTAACAAGATGGCAGACCATTTCGTTCATGGAGATAACGTTATGGAGACTGGGTTACTCCATATAAAGTCAGTTCAAGTACATTTTGGTTTTCTTCCCATACCTGTCCAAACTGGGCAGGATCTACCGGGGAAGAGCCGGAGCCGATTTCGATGGTAACACTTGGAATATTTTTTTTGGAAAGAGCCCAGTCCTTGTAACCGGCGGCATCTACTCCGTTATAATTTTCGTCAATTCCGTAACCGGTGGCGGCTGACAGTTCTTTTGCCCATGCGTCTGTAATGGCAGTGGTTTCTTCTGTCTGATTGAACTGTTCGAAGCGGCTGTAGATCAAAGGACCGGCAGTATGATAGCTGATGGTGCGTACCAGAGGATAGGTATTGGTCAGATCAATCAGGGCTTTCGCTTCCTTTGCGTCGCCAATCATTGTCCCCTTGTATTTGTCGCTGGATGGATGACCGGTACCAACATACTCTTCCCAGCGTGCGTCAAAGCATCGGTTCAAATCAACGCCGAGGGCGTTTGATTTCCAGGCGGATAGATAGGAGAAATCCTCCAGGGAACGTTCGTCCATCGAAGCAATATCGGCTAAGGCGGAACGGACTTCGTCAGTCGTAATGGAATCCAGACCGAGCTGACTGATACTGATTCCATCCGGATTTACCATAGGGATAATATGCAGGGCAGTATCCTTTAAGAGCTCGCGGTAAGAGAGATCCTGATAGGAATCGGTATCAGAGGCAAGATGCTCCAGAAAAGTGACAGCTTGCTTCATGACAAGCTGACTTGTCATGTACTCACGGGCATGGATCCCGCCATGGATGAGGATCTGCTTAGAAGCCTGGAGGTCTCCAATGATGATATCATAGACATCGCGGCCGTCAGCAGTTTTGGTCAGTGAGACAACATCAACGACATCGGCGTACTGTGCTTTTAAGATTTCCAGATCAGAGACGAGATCGTCATAACGATACAGTGACGGATCGGATGAAATGATCATTTCCGGATAGGAAACGGGCTCCTGGCTGGAATCCCCTGTATTGTCTTTGGCTTCGTTTTCTGTTTCGTCCTGTGTTTGATCAGACTGTGGTGGGATAGGATCGGAATCGTTGGACAGGGCGGCGTCAGCACTCTTGGGTGAAGCAGTATCTGCATCGGCTCTTGAAATATTTTCGGAGAGGGCGTCTGAGACAGCTGCCGTGGAGCTGGAGGAGTCAACCTTGGAATCCTCGGAAGAATCAGAAGCTGGAGAGGAGCTGACATCTTGGCTGTCCCCGGAAACGGTTGTCGTATTGACAGAAGTAGAATGATCAGAGGAAGGTTCTGAAAACATCTGCGTAGCTAGGATGATCAGAATGACGGATAGTAAAATGATAATGACAAGAAGAAACAGGACTTGCTGTTTTCTTTTGGGTGATAGATTCATTTGGATGTCCCCCTTAATGTTTTTAAATTAGTGATATAGGAAACACGTAAATTCGTTTCCTATAAGCATTGTAGCATCAGAACAAATGTTTGTCAAAGGTTTTTTGTACAGCGGAGCTGTGAATAGCAACGTGAATAGCCCTTGTAGTATGAGGAAAAATATGTTATAGTAAACGCATAAATTTGTCGCCTATTGTGTCTGTGTGCATGAATATGGCATAGGCGCAGTTGGTTGGGAAAGGAACAGTTCGTTACTATTCACAGCTCTGCTGTTCATAGCAACAAAAAAATGCACATACCGAAGGCACACAGAGTGCAAATACTTCCTTTGGTCGTATTTGGCGCACTGCTACCCCGGATTTTCAAGCAAAATGCGCTTGAAAATACCTTGCGGGATAACGGCTGTGAATAG
>CADBUD010000143.1 GCA_902797785.1 uncultured Lachnospiraceae bacterium | reverse complement strand
TTTTGCTCGTTCTCGGTTTTGAGAACATCGTTGACCAGCTCCAGTTTTTCGATATGTTGTTTTAATTCCTCTTTCATTTCGTTTAGGTTCTGATAGAGGTTCTGGTATTCTTCAATGTTGTTCCTGCTGATTTCCAGATTTCCGGAAAAATCATGCTTTCGGATGTCTTTTACAAACTGATCGACCGCCTGCAAGGGCCTGGACAGCCGGATGGATACCAGATAGCTGATGACAACGGCGGTCAGTATGATTCCCAAAAACAAATGTCCAAGGAAACGATCCATCCGCTTTTGGTTGAATGTAATAAAGTTCAGATCCTCCCGGATCTTGACATAATAAGTCTTTCCGTTTTGTTCGATTTTTCCCTTTAATAATATGAGATTTTCATTTCTCGTCGAAGCATACGCTCTTGCTGACTCCTGATATTCCATGACCGTATCCTTTAAATGCCGAATCTGCCCACGAAAGCCCCGCAAATTCGAGGCATAAATCTTGTTGAAATCCTGATCGGCAATAATGAAGTCCATTAGTTCATCTTTTTCGTATTGATGGAGCAGAGTCGTTTCGCTTTTTGACATATGATCGATGTGAATGGTCTGAATTTTTTGATACGCCTCATCAAAAAGAGCCTTTTTTTTATCCAAATAATATGGCATGGACAAAAAGTGATAGATGACCCATACAATTCCAATCAGAAGGATCAGAATCGACAGCTCAAGCTGCATCAGATAACTTCGAATATTTTTTTTATGCATCCTTCACCTCGAATTTGTATCCCACTCCATAGACTGAATGGATATATGGATATTTTGATGTCAGCTTTGCCCGAATCTGCTTTACATGCGTATCCACGGTTCGGATATCTCCATTGAACATATAACCCCAGACAGAATTCAAAATAGAATTTCTGGTAAAGACGATGTGCTCATTTTTCATAAAGAACAGTAAAAGATCAAACTCTCTCGGCAATAACATCAATGGCTTTTCATCTAAAAAGCCTTCCCGGGTCCGCTCGTTCAGACTAAGCTTTCCCCTGACCACCACTTCTGATTCTTCCGTTAGAGTTCTTCGCAGCAGGGAATCGATATGTGCTTTTAACAGCTTTAATGAGAACGGTTTCGTCATATAGTCATCCGCCCCTTCATTCAGTCCGCTGACCTGATCGTTGACGGAATTTTTAGCCGAAAGGATAATGGTCGGGACTTCAGAAAGCTGTCGGATTTCCTTTAGGACTTTGTTTCCATCCATAACGGGAAGCATCAGATCCAGAATAACCAGATCCACGAACCGGTTGTTCGCAAAAAACAGCTCTAAGGCCTGTCCGCCATCCTCAGCTGAGATGACAAAAAAATCATTCAGTTCTAAAAATTCCTGAATCATTTTCCGGATTCGGTATTCATCCTCTACCAGCAGGATGACTTTTTTCCCTTCTTTCATACGCTCTCCTTCTTAACAATAAAATCCACCTGATTGGTTACTATCAGAAACTTGAAATGCCCTTTTGACTTTTCATAACAGCTCCTCTAGACTTGGCAGATAATGTCCACTGCTCTCTACCTTTTCCTTTAATTTCTGATATTGAATTTTAAAATCTTCTTTTTCCATTTCTGAGACCCGCTCCCAATAGGATGTGACGGCGTCTGTCCGTTCTTTTTGGGGGATTTGTTCATGCTCCATAAGGTATTCCATAAAATATCCGGTCGTCTTCCTTGCTCCCACACAGTTGACATGGGATTTGTCATAAAAATCTGTCTTATAGTCTATTCCCATTTCCTTTGTTTCATCATTGAGCTCATAAAATGACAGTCCGTATTCCTTTATGATTTCTGCGAAGCGGTTGCTTTTTTTCTTGTATTTTTTTGTCATTTCAAACGGCATATCGACAAAAATGACATGGAGCTGTTCTTCCTTACAATACTCACAAAGATCTCTTAAAATATCTTCTGCCGCCGCGGAAAGCTCTGCTGTCTCTGTCACATCCTCAATCTTATGTTTTTTTAATTCTTTGATCCGGGATATATTGGTCCATCCGGCATCTTCACTCTTTACGCTGTTGTTGTAATATTTGAAATTTTCCGGTTTGAAATTTGGCCAGTCTGAATGATAAGACATGACGTCCAAATAGTAGGAAGAAGGATCCTCAAGTCGATTCACGACGGATGAGATCATCTGCCAGCGGTTCTGGGAATATTTCATATTTCCACTCAGCTGCATCAGGCGTTTTTCATTCAGAGTATTCTTTTCTCCAAGTTTTAAAAATCGACGCGCTTCGATTACATACAGATCCGGCGACTGTGTCTTTCTGACTTCTTCTATTGCATATTTATAAAACTCACATCCCATAGTCGGGATACAGAAGCTGTAATAGGTATACCCGTAATGATCATAGACATAAGCACTGTTGATAAACCGATAGATGGCACTGGAACCAATTCCAACCATATCGACCGACTGATCCTCCAAAGCATAAAATCCCGTGATCCTGTTCCGGATATGCTCTGAATCCAAAGGGCGAATCATGTAACAGTACATACGAAACAGCACGGCACCAATCAGTAAAAAACAGATTACTTTTCCTATTGCAATGAGTTTTTCTTTCATCTGCTGCACTCCTCATCTCATTTGTTATAGGAAACGAATTTATTCGTTTCCTATTGCGCCAAACGCGAGGCGCTGAAAGCGCCCTTCCTATCGCGTTTGTGTGCACTAAT
>CADBUD010000142.1 GCA_902797785.1 uncultured Lachnospiraceae bacterium | reverse complement strand
TATTTCTTATTCCATTTCCTGCAGCTTTTGACTGATCTTTTCATTGATCTTCATTTCGGTAAAAGTGACACATTGTCCAATCGCGTTTGCGATTTCTTTTCGAGTCGAATTGCCGTGTGTCTTTACGACAAGCCCCTTTAAGCCAAGCAGAGGCGCTCCGCCGTAGTCATCTACATTAAATGACTTCAGGGTCTCTTTGAGGGCCGGTTTGACCAATAAAGCTCCAAGCTTGGAACGAGTCGTACTGGTCATGGCGCCCTTGATCTTTCCAAGCAGCGCCGTGCCGAGTCCTTCATAGAGCTTAAGGATGACATTTCCGACAAAGGCCTCACAGACAATGACATCCGCGTAACCATTTGGAATCTCTCTCGCCTCAATGCTTCCGATAAAATTGATGTCTTTGCATTCTTTTAATTTTGGAAAGGTCTCTTTGACCAGGGCGTTTCCCTTGTCCTCTTCGGCTCCGATATTGACAATGGCAACTCTTGGATTTTTGATTCCGACAAAATGCTCCATATAAACAGATCCCATTTTGGCAAATTGAACCAGATGAGAGGATCTGGCGTCCACATTGGCTCCGCAATCAATCAGAATGGAGACTCCATCCATCGTAGGAATCAAAGGTGCCAGCGGCGGCCGCTCCACTCCTTTGGCCCGTCCGACAATGACCTGTCCCCCCACGAGAATGGCACCGGAACTTCCGGCAGAAATAAAAGCATCCGCTTCCTGATGTCTTACCATCTGCAGACCCAGGACCATGGAGGAATTTTTCTTTTTCCGAATCGCGTTGACCGGTGGCTCTGCCGTTTCAATGATTTCCTCTGCATGAACGATCTGCAGCCTTTTTTTATCATAATCCTGTCCATGAAGCACATTTTCAATCGAACTTTGCCGTCCTAAAAGAGTAATATTCACTTCCGGATGGGTCTTCAGCCCGTTGAGCGCTCCAAAAACAATTTCCTTTGGCGCATGGTCTCCTCCCATTGCGTCCAGTGCAATATGTATTTTTTCTGACATAAGCTTTCCTTTCTGGCAACCCATTTCTTGTTCCTATTCACAGTTCTCTGTTACTATTCACAGCTCCGCTGTTCATAGCAACAAAATGCACACGCCAAAGGCGCACAGAGTGGAAATATGCCCGGTCATATTTCGCGCTCACTGCCCCGGATTTTCATACAAAAAACGCATGAAAATGCCTTGCGGGATAATGGCTGTGAATAGTAACAATGCGGAAAAGATTTTTTCAAAAAGTTCTTGACAGGCTAATAAGCATTAGCTATAATGTGGCTAATGACTATTAGCTAAGCGGAGGAAGTCATGACTACCAGAGAAAAAATACTGGATGCAGCATTAACGTTATTTGCAGAGAATGGATATGATGGGACGAGTGTAGAGCAGATTGCAAACGTTGTCGGAATCAAGGCTCCGTCCCTCTACAAGCACTATAAGGGAAAAGAGGATATCTTAAATGCACTGATTGATTCTGCGGAAGTGCGGTATGATGAAATGTTTGGGTCTGAAAATCATATCGGGAGGATTCCTGAGAACAGAGAGGAATTCATAAAAGTGACTATGGGGAGGGTAGCATTCACAATGAGAGATCCGATGATCCGCAAGATAAGGATGCTTCTTGTCCAGGAACAGTTCAGAAACGAGAGGATATCTGAGGCTACGACAAAGCATCAACTGGATGGGATACAGGGGATGTTTGCAAAAATCATCAAAGGGATGATGGATGCTGGGATAGTCGTAAAGGATGATCCGAAGCTGCTTGCTGTAGAGCTTACAGCACCGGCGGTTTTACAGATTGCAAGGTCAGACAGACAGCCACAGTGTGAAGAAGAATGCCTGGAGTGCATCGAAAGGCATCTTCAGCATTTCTGCGATACATACATGAAAAAGTGAGCAAAGTGGCGGCCGTGCCTGCGATGCGAAGCTAGTCCTTTAGGGTATGAGCTGACATTTTGCGAACGAAAACACGGAGCCGTCAGGCGACGTGAGACATTCCATGGGATAAAAACAACTTACCTTGTTTTTTTTACAACTTACCGTCTGCAGTGTTGACTTATGAGGGCATGACGGATAGATTGACAGAAAAACAAGTATGTGGAAGGGAACAGATCAGGGACGGCAAATGGAAATGTGGTCATGGTAAGAGTTTTATGAAAGGAGCATGGAGATGGAGACAAAAAGCGAATTTAAGTTCCTGCTATGCCCAAGGTGCGGTGGGAAGACCAGAACGCAGGTAAAGAAAAATACAGTGTTAAAAGAGTTCCCACTCTTTTGTCCCAAATGTAAATAT
>CADBUD010000141.1 GCA_902797785.1 uncultured Lachnospiraceae bacterium | reverse complement strand
CCTGTGCATTGGCTGCAGTCCTTGCCCTGACCGCAGCTTTTCCAACCGGACCACTTCCGCAGACTGCCATCAAAGCCTACGCTGCTGATGCTGCAGGACAGACCAACACGCTTTCTCCTGCCTACTTTTGAAATTTTGAAACTGTCAACAGCAAAACCGTAAAAAACAGCGGCACGGTCACCGATGGAGACGCCACCTTAAATGGCACAGCCGCCATTGCAGAGGAAGCCCTGTCTATCGGAAACAAGACCTACTCCATCAACGGAAATCACGTATTAAAGCTCCAGGGCGGAACGAAAAAAAGCTCTTATGTCCAGCTCCCGTCGGATCTATACCAGGGAATTTCCCAAAGTACAGGCATGACCTGGGGCTTCTGGATGAAGCCGGACAGCAGCATCGCCAGCTACTCCCGTTTATTCAGTTCTTCCGATTCCAGTAATAAGAATGAATTTGCCTTTGCGCCTTACGCTCAGGACAATATATGGAATCTGATTTTTGATGACGGAGAAATCTATCGTCAGGTCTTTTCCTCCGAACCGGAAAAAGGTGCCTGGAATTACATCATGATCAGCATTTCCAATGAGCGCGTTGTCTTTTATGTCAATGGAGAAAAAGTATCCTCCAGCTGTGAAGCCGGCAGCGCAGCTACACTGAAAAGCCGGTTGGACAGTCTGCCATCGCTGATAAATCATGCCCTGGGAATGACGACCTCGACCTGGTCAGACAATGACTGCGCTATCGAACTGGACGACGTCGCTGTTTACCGAAAAGCACTGACTTCAGAAGAAGCCGCATCTATTGCAAGAAACTATGGCTTCGAACCGGCAGAACCGCAGGGAGAAGCAGAGGCACAGGAAGGAATCTATCAGGACGGCTCCCAGCTGACCGAGCTTACCAATGTATCCTGTACCTCTCCGGATGGAAAACTCAAAGTAAGAATCTGGACAGATTCCCATCAATCCTACTATTATTCCGTCAGTAAAGAAGGAAAGACCATCATCGAATGCTCCAAACTGGGGCTGACCCTTGAAAATATCGACCTGAGCACGGATCTTACCCTGGATGAAGCAACGATTCAGAAATCTTCCGGAAAAGAAACCTATGATCTGATTCAGGGCAGCACCAATCATGTGGACAAGTCATATCAGGAGCTTTCCTTTACCTTGTCAAAATCCTATAGCACCATGACCGTCATCTTCCATATCTTTGATGATGGAATCGGCTTCCGCTATGAAGCAGACAAAGATACCCGGACCAAGAGCGACACCTCGATCATCACCTCGGAGAGCAGTGAATTTACTCTTCCGGACAGAGGAACGATTTGGACCATTGCTCCAAGCGTCACCTATGAAAGCTACGAATATACCAAACGTGACATGGCAGATCAGTACAATACTGCCGCTTCCTATTCCACTCCGCTGTTAGCCTCCTTGGGTGAGGATTCCGGAAACTGTTATGTTCTGCTTTCCGAAGCCAATGTCTACAATAAAGAAGAACCATTCTGCGCCTCTTATTTTAAGACCGAAAAAGGAAAGAAATCCTTCCAGATGCGGTTCGGCCGTTCCCTGGTACAGGAAACCGATGAGACAAAGGACAAAAAGACCTATTCTCCGACCTATCAGGATATCACCGCCGTCCATATGAGCGATGTATTCCAGACCCCATGGCGGGCAGCCGTCATCTCTGACAATCTGGAGGAATTGGTCAACAGCAGCCTGATCACAGACCTCAATCCGGCAGCATCCGGCGATTTTAGCTGGGTAAAACCGGGTGCCTCCGTCTGGTCCTGGTGGTCCACCTCCTATGATGCAATCGAATACAGCACCATGCTGGATTATATCGACTTCGCCGCAGAGTGTGGATTCCAGTACTGTCTTGTAGATTATGGCTGGGAACTTTGGGACAATTATCAGAAAAAACTAGCCTCCTTAACAGAGTACGCAGCCGGAAAAAATGTCGATCTGCTGCTCTGGTACGGGGTAAACAAATTTGATGCCAAGCACATTTTCGACCTCGACAGTGAAAAAGAAATCGAAGAAGCTTTTGCCTGGTGCGAAGAAATCGGTATCAAGGGAGTCAAAGTCGATTATATCAATAGTGACAGCCAGTTCGCCATGAATGTCATGTATCTGCTCGCAGACCTGGCCGCCCAGCATCATCTGGTATTAAATTATCACGGCTGCACCAATCCAAATGGTGAGAACCGGACCTATCCGAACATTCTTTCCAGTGAAGCTGTAGCCGGAATGGAAAACTATAAATGGAGCAGCGGCGCCAGTGTCAGCACCCTGCTCACCCTTCCATACACCAGAAATGTCATTGGTTCCATGGAATTTACCCCAACGGCTTACCGCGTAAAAAGCTCTCCTGCAACCGCAGGACTTATGCTGGCCATGTCCGTTGTCTATGAATCTGCCATCCAGACCTACGCACAGTCTGCCTACGTTTATCCGGGGTATGCCGGACTATCTCTTTTGGCAGGCATTCCAACCAGCTGGGACGAAAGCCGTCTGATTTCCGGCGCACCGGGAGAGAGCATCGTGCGTGCCAGAAGGAGCGGAGAGGATTGGTACGTTGGAGCTATGACCTTAGCGGCATCTGACCTTTCCATTCCACTGGATTTCTTAGACAAAGGAAAAACCTATTACGCCCATATTTATCAGGATAACGAAACCGGAAGCAATATCGAAGCATCTGTAGAACAGGTTACCAGTGATACCGTCCTGCCGATTTCCCTCCTCGCCAATGGAGGATGCGCGATCAGAATCACAGATTCTCCTTCTCTTTGCAGTACGATCTACGATGACTATACCTACTATGAAGCGGAAGATTCCTCCGCAGCAGAAATCAAATCCCCGGCTTCCGTTGCCGCTGGCGCTTATTCCTCCGGACTTTCCAACGTTGGCAATATCGGAAAAGGCGGAGAGCTTACCTTTACCAATGTTTCTGCCAAAGCAGATGGAGAATACCAACTGAAAATCTATTATATTTCCGGAGCAAAGAGAAACCTTACCGTTCAGGTAAATGATAATGAACCTATTACTTTGACTGACCTGATGGGAAATTCCAATGACTGGGATGCTGTTGCCTGTGTAACGACAAATGTGACTCTGCAGGCCGGTCAAAATCAGATCCGTTTATACAATGACAGCAATAATGCGCCGAACATCGACCGTATCGCCGTGCAGAAAATGGATCTTTCCGTAGCAAAAGTAACTCTGGACACAACAGAGTATACCTATTCCGGAAAAGAATGCCGTCCGAACGTCTCTGTCGTATGCAATGGCATTCCTTTAGAAGCACAAAAGGATTACGTTGTTTCCTACAAAAATAATATCGAAGCCGGAACGGCAGAGGTCCTGGTCAGAGGGATCGGAGAATATGGCGGAATCATTTCTTCCACCTTTACAATCAAAGCAGCGCCAAAACAGGACGATCCTCAGCCGGTAAATCCATCAAAAAAACAGGCTTCTGCTCTAAAAGTAAAAAAATCGACCTACCAAAAAGCCTACGGAGATAAAGCATTTTCTCTAAACGTGACGAAGAGTGCAGGAGATGGAAAACTGACATTTACAAGCTCCAATACCAAAATCGCAAAAGTATCCGCAAAGGGCACCGTCACGATCGTTGGCACCGGAATCTGCACGATTCAGGCCGCAGTAACAGAGACCGAACACTATCAGGGCACTAAACAGCAGATCACCATCAAAGTTTCCCCGAAAAAGGGCGTACTTTCTTCCGTAAAATCCAAAAAGAAAAAGAATCTTTTGGTCAAATGGAAAAAAGACAGCATGGTCACAGGATACGAACTTTCTTATTCGACAAACGCAAAATTCAAAAAAGATGTTAAGACCATAAAGATCAAAAAAGCCAAGACGGTATCCACGACCCTGAAAAAGCTGAAAAAAGGAAAGAAATATTATATTCGTTTGCGGGGTTACAAAACAGTAACCTGGAGCAAAAAGTCCATCACCCTTACCGGTGCATGGAGCAAGAGCAAAAAATCTTCTCTATAAATTCATTGTTACTATTCACAGTCCCCTTCCCGACATTCGGATTTCCCGCTGCTTCGCAGCTCTCCCGGCGCATTCGCACCTGAAATCCTCATTCTGGGAGGAATTCCTGCTTCACAGCAGGAAAATTTGATAAATAAAACAGCTTCTTACGCGCAAGCGCGATGAATCTCTTTCATTCATCAAATTGACTGTGAATAGTAACAATTCATTACAAACAATAAATGATTATGCGAACTTTCTAAACATTTCTCTATCAGGCTGTATTTTTTGAAGAAAAAAGTCGGTCATCTGTACCTTCGGTCGATAGAATAAGCCCATAGCACATTGAAAATATCATATTGAAAAGCCATTGCAAATCCTTTAATCT
>CADBUD010000140.1 GCA_902797785.1 uncultured Lachnospiraceae bacterium | reverse complement strand
CGTGCGTTCATGACCGGGGCGATGTCGGCGAAGGGGGAGTTCAAGCTGCTCCGGATGCTGGATAATCTGTTCCCGTTTTCTATTTGATAGTGGAAGATTGAAAAAAAGGAGGAAAAAGGAAATGAAAGGACAAAGAAAAACAAAATGGATCAGTTATCTTCTGGCGGCAACGCTGGTTGGAGGTACGATGGCAGGTGGAGGCTCTTTTTCGACAGAAGCAGCGGCAAAGATCAAATTGTCAAAGACGAAGCTGACCCTCAAAAAAGGCGGGACGGCCAAACTGACCCTTAAAAAAGGAAAGAAAAAGATTGCCGGTGTGAAATGGAAATCCAGTAACAAAAAAGTTGCGACAGTGTCATCCGCTGGAAAGATCAAGGCGAAAAAAGCAGGGAAGTCAGTAATTACAGCAAAATATAAAAAGAAGACCTATAGCTGTAACCTTACGGTAAAGGCGGTGAAAAATTCAGCAAACACCAAAAAGAAGGATACGACCCCGGGAAGCCAGAATGATTCCGGAAGCCAGAATGGTTCCGGAAGCCAGAACGGCTCAGAGAACCAGAACGATCCGGGCAGCCAGAATGGTTCAGAGAACCAGAACAATCCGGGTAGTCAGACAACTCCAGGCGGAGAAAGCGAGACTCCAAAGGAAGAACCGGTGGTATTATCCGGAGAGATCACAGTTTCTGAAATGACGGTAAAACGCGCAAATGCCGATGGTAGTGAAAATACGATCTATGGAAAGATTTATGCTCCGGTAGAAAGCGGCAAGTTCCCGGCGATTATCTTAAGCCATGGATATAATGGGACGAATGCTGACTGGGTGAATGAGTGTACTTACTACGCAAAGCATGGTTATGTTGCCTATGCG
Organism: uncultured Lachnospiraceae bacterium; assembly: GCA_902797785.1. GTDB lineage: Bacteria > Bacillota > Clostridia > Lachnospirales > Lachnospiraceae > RUG14305. The sequence goes on along the minus strand of CADBUD010000140.1, from coordinate 4,436 downwards.
CTGGATTTCTGCGGCGGCTCCGTCAATTCAAAGAGCAGTGGAAAATCTACCGAAATGACAGTTCTTACAGAAAAAGCTGATTTGATAGCTGCACTAGACCATATTTCCGGACTGGATAATGTGGATGAGAACAAGGTATTCCTTATGGGAGGAAGTCAGGGAGGACTGGTAACTGCGCTGGCCGCTGCGGAACAGGTAGACAGGGTCAAAGGAGTTCTTTTATATTTCCCGGCATTTTGCGTGCCTGATGATTGGAAGAAAAAATATAATAGCCTCGATGATGTTCCGGCAACACAGAATTTCTGGGGACTGGAGCTCGGAAAATGCTTCGTAGAAGATCTTTGGGAGATGGATGTGTTTTCTGTAATCGGAGATTATGATAAGGATGTCCTGATTTTCCATGGAGATAAGGATGATATTGTTCCGTTATCTTATTCCCAAAAAGCCGTGGAAGAGATTTATCCATGCGCAGATCTGGTTGTTTTCCCAGGAGAAGGACATGGATTTACTCCGTCTGCCGGAAAGACTGCCATGGAGAAAATCGTAGAATTTATGGACGCACACAAATAAGTTGATATTTGCAGCAGTCGTAATGGCTGTTTCAGATATAGATGCGCTTGGATTTTGAAAGTAGAATGTTGTTTTCGATGAGCAAAATCCGGCGCATTTTTTTTATCAGAAGGCGGTTGCATGGCAGTCGCACAAAAAAATAGGAAAAAGGAGAATGTCACATGAAACATACAACACACCGGAGGGGAACGTCCCTTCCAAAACGAATCAAACGATGCGGCAGCGGGCTTTTGGTCGGTGCCTTGGCTGCGACACTGGTTCTAGGGAGCTATGCGCCGTTAAAGGCTTCTGCGGCAGAAACGACGATGGAGTTTTCGGGGATTGATACGACCCTGGCATCTCGTCCGGCACTTCCGACCGGAAATAATTTCAAAAATATGAAAAGCAAGTTTGTCCATGATGCGGAAATCATCTACGGGAAAGGCAGTGATGGAAAAGACCGTTACTATTGTTTCCACACGGACCAGACAGGAGCAAATGCCGGAAACAGTGGAATTCCGATTCGTGTATCGGACGATCTGGTGAACTGGGAGACAGTTGGTCTGGTGTTTAATTCGACAGAGAACAACTACCCGAGTTGGTTAAATGTTTCGAGCACCCAGGTAAAATACACATTTACCGTGGAGGGTGACGGCGTAGATCCAAACTTTAAAGGAAACCGTAATACAGATGCCAACCAGTGCTTCTGGGCACCATGTATTTATGATGACACAGAAAATACCGGCTATTATTACCTATATTACTCTGTTTCTGCATACGGTACCAGAAATTCAAATATCGGAGTCGCCAGGACAAAAACACTTGATACAGGCTGGGAAGATTGCGGAATTATCATGAAATCCCGGGCAGGAGATGACTATGGATACAACGCGATTGATGCCTTAGTATTAAAGGATAAGGAGGGAAAACTTTGGATGACATATGGTTCCTTCTTCCGTGGCACATCCATTGTAGAGCTGGATCCGTCCGATCCGACCAAGACATTAAAAGAGAATGATCATGGAAAGACCATTGCCGGAAGGGATGATTATGATAACTTCCCATATGAAAGTGATGGTTTTGAGGGAAATTATACGACTTCGACGAATGGAGATCAATTTGTTGCCTACGGATTAGAGGGACCGACGATTATTTACAGTGAAGAAACCGGTTATTATTACCTCTGTACGACGTATGACCGCTTATCCTATACCTATAACACCAGAATTGGACGTTCCAAAAATATAGATGGACCATATGTGGATTATCAGGGAAATGATCTGGTTGGCATTCAGCCGCAGGATGGATCCGGATCGTTTGGAACCAAGTTGATCGCGCCATATTCTTTTGATAATGATGCCTTGAGCGGATGGGTCGGAACAGGACACTGCTCGATGTTCCGGGACAAAGACGGAAACTATTTTATGGCACATAACGCAAGACCGGGAAATAATCAGGGAACTTCCTGGCTGAATGTCAGAAGGATGCTCTTTACAGAGGAAGGTTTCGCCGTGGTATCGCCGGAATGGTATGCCGGAGAGGATGTCAATGAAGCGAAGAACGTCACCGCACAGAATGTTTATCAAGATATCGAAGGTCAGGAAGCCTCCTGGGAATTTTTGACCATGCGCTCTGATAACGTTGCGAACTATACCCAGTATCATTCCAAGACCTATCAGCTGACCCAAAATCAGGAAGTGATCAACGAGCACAGCACCTCAGTGGGAAGCTGGAATCTGGTGAATGATAATATGACCATTGACTTTGGAGAGTTTATCGCAAAAGGAAAGCTGTTCCTTGGATGGGATTGGGAAAATTGGAAACAGACGGTACTGTTTTCTGGAATTTCCGACAAGGGAGAGACCGTTTGGGGAAAACAAGTTGCTTTTCGCGAGCCGAACGATCTTTTGGTGAAGCTGGATTTTGATGGTGAGGTAAAGGATTCCTCAGGAAATGAAGTCGGACTGGCAGCGGACTCCGGTTATAACTCTGGCGAGCTGACATATGAGGAGGGGCTGAATGGTCAGGCGGTTCGTGTACCAAAAATGACGACTGGAGATTCCAGAAAGAGCATCATCCGCCTGCAGAATAATATTATTAAAGACGGGAATGACTTCACGGTTTCCATGTGGGTAAAACCAGATTCCCTGACAGGAACCCCGGTCAGCTTCTTTACGGAAGGAAGCAATACCTGGGGATGTATCATGCCATATCATGCGGATAGTGAGCAGGTGTACTATGATACGCCTTCCTTCCGTATTTCTAATGATGGCACCGTCAGGGATTATAATACGAAAAGATTTTATGATACGACAGCAAAAAATCAGCTTCCTCTGGGGCAGTGGACCATGGTCACGATCAGCTATGATAATGGAAGAGCCAAAATGTATACCAATGGCAAGCTGGATATGGAGTCCTTTGAAAAATATCCGACCAATCTGGTCACACCAATCAACTCTTCCAAACAGACCTATTATATTGGAGGAAATACGTGGGATGGTACGTTTGACGGACTGATGGATGAATTTGCCATCTATGAAAGCGCTCTTTCGGATTCAGAAGTAGCGGATCTTTACCGGGAGCAGGCAGGAATTTCCTTAGATTCCATTAAAATTTCCACATCGGCACAGAAGACGACCTATGAAATCGGAGAAAGTCTGAATACCGACGGGCTTTCTGTCAGTGCAGTATACTCCAATGGAGAAACGGAGGAAATCAAGGACTATGTCCTGACCGGATTTGATAGCACATCCGCAGGGAAAAAGACCGTTACCGTGACCTATCGCGGAAAAACAACGACCTTTGAGGTCACGGTCAATGAAGCCAAAAAAGAAGAGCCAAAGGGCGATACAAATGAAGAGACAAAAATCACAATAGCTCTTTCAAAAACTAAAGCGACTCTTTATACAAAAGGAAGTACAACACTGACGGCCAAGGTGACTGGTGGGGATGCGAAAAAGGTGGTCTGGAAAACAAGCAATGCTTCCGTGGCGTCGGTATCGAATGGAAAGGTGATCGCAAAGAAAAAAGGAAGTGCAAACATTACAGCGACTCTGAACGGAGTCTCGGCTGTTTGTAAAGTCACAGTGAAAAAACCGTCCTTAAAGCTGAAAAAATCTACGATCACACTGAAAAAAGGAAAGAAGACCACCATTGGCTATACCCTGATACCAAAGGGAAAAGTGACCTTTAAGCTGGTGAAAAAGGGCGTTGTTACGGTATCAAAAAAGGGACAGATTAAGGCGAAAAAGAAGGGGAAGGCCGTAATCAAGGTGACAGGATATGGGATTACAAAGAAATTAAACGTGAAGGTAAAATAAAAGATTTGAAAAACTGCCTAAATTTGCCATTTAAAAAATGGAAAAAACAGACGATATATATAGTGAAGCATTTCCATTGATTTTGAAGGCAGATATTTGGTCGGGCAGGCAGCAATCACATGTTCTTAGGTTATTGTCCTGTAAAAATGACAGGAAAGGAGAAGCTGGTGGGGGTTGCCTGCTTGGTCAATGGGATAGGAAATTCTTTTCTATAATAAGGGATGATGGAAAATATTAACAAAGTGTTAAAAAATATTAAGAAATCTGAAAAACATCTTGAAATTTAAGGAGAGAAAGTGTATAGTAAAAAATGTAATTTATAGTTAGGAAAACGCCCTCTGAAGTCGAAAGTTTTGTCAGTTTCTAAGAAATAGAATGCTGGCAATTTGTATACAATTAGGGAGAATGACGAGGGATCGTAAAAAAGGAGGAAAATTTTAAATGAAAAGGCAGGGAAATTTTAGGTATTTTACGAAAAAAATTTGTTCTGTAACACTGGCACTGGCTCTTTCTACGAGTCTGGCGCCGACACCGGCGTTTGCCGTCAGGGCTGCGGATCCGGTATCT
>CADBUD010000139.1 GCA_902797785.1 uncultured Lachnospiraceae bacterium | reverse complement strand
GGAACCTCAGAACAGTCCAAAGAAGAAACTGTCACATTGAACATAGCCTATCAATATGGACTCGCATATGCACCTCTGATCATTGCAGAACAACAGCAGCTGATTGAAAAAGCCTATAAAGATGCTACCGGAAAAGAGCTTACCGTTGTTTGGAACCAAATGAATTCCGGAGCAGATATCAATACAGGAATTACGTCCGGCAGCCTGGATGTTGGCTTTCTTGGTGTAGCACCGGCGATTACCGGAATCACCAAAAATGTCGGCTATAAAATTTTCACCAATCTCTCCGGTCAGGAACATGTATTTATGACAAATAACAGCTCCCTCACCAGCTTTGAAGATTTTATCGGAAGCTCGAACCAGATTGCCGTAGTAAATGTAGGTTCCATACAGCACATCATTCTTGCCAAAGCATTAAACGACAATGGATATGACCCACATGCACTGGATTCAAATCTGGCTGTTATGAAACATCCGGATGGCATGACCGCTCTGGAATCCGGAAATGTCGCCGGTCATGTAACCTCCAGTCCATATATTTATATGGAAAGAGCCAATGACTCCCTGTTCGAAATAACAGAAGTAAACTCCTGTTGGCCAAAGGAAAACTCCTTTATCGTTGGCGTTGCATCCGAATCTCTGCACGACAATAACAAAGAAGCTTATGACGCTCTCTGCAAGGGAGTCAGCGATGCCATAGACTATCTAAATGAAAATCAGGAAGAAACAGCAAAGCTTACCTGTGAATATGATGGCAATACACCAGAGGACGAGCTGGAATATATCAAAAAAGGTAATTACTCCATCGAAACAAAAGGTTTATTTGAGTTGTCTTCTTTTATGGCAGATGCTGAATTTATAGATACAAAACCGGAATCTATAGACGAACTTGTATTTGATAACGTAACCGGTGATTAAAAAGGATAAATTACATGAAAAAGAAAAATAGCCCTGTGAATTCGATCATCATTCAAGCTGCGTTTATTTTTATTCTGCTTATCATATGGGAGATTGTTGCAAAACGTCAGATTTTTGGAGAACGTTCCTATCTGGTCTTTCCAACATTGGAAATGATTGGAAATGCGTTTATACAAAATTTTACAGAAGGATATGCCGGTATATCCTTCTGGATTTATATTGCAAATTCAATGAGATTGCTTTGCACTGGTCTGCTGATTGGAATCGTTCTATCTTTTCTGCTGTCAGGATTATCTATGATAAGCAAAGGATTTTACTATATTTTTAACCTGATTGTTGCAATTTTTGATTTACTTCCCGGCGTAGCGCTTCTTCCTGTCATTATTATCATATTTGGAATCAAAGAAGAAGTCATTGTCTTTCTGGTTGTGCATGCCGTCCTTTGGCCTATGTCCAGAAACGTGCTGGATGGCTTCCTTGCTGTTCCAAAAATATATATTGAAGCCGGAATGAATATGGGTCTTAGTGGCCTGTCACTTCTCACCGGAGTTTATCTTCCGGCAGCTATGTCTTATATTGTATCCGGTCTGAAGGTTGGCTGGGCAAGAGCGTGGAGAGGATTACTCAGTGCAGAAATGATTTTTGGAATTGCATCCTGCCCCGGAATCGGTCTGTTCATAAATCAAATGCGCACCAACATGAACAATGCTCAAATGTACGCTACACTCGTTGTTATCATTATCATTGGACTTATCGTCCAATATGGAATCCTGACACCAATTGAAAATCATACCGTAAAAAAATGGGGAATGACAAAATGACAGATATGATTTTAGATATTAAAAACCTGACAATGGCTTATGAAAACAATGCGGAGGACGAAGCTATCATAAAAAGCCTGAATCTTTCCGTAAAAAGAAAAGAATTTCTATGCATTCTGGGCGCTTCGGGATGTGGAAAGACAACACTGTTAAGATGCATTGCCGGATTTGAAAAATATAAAGGAGAGATCCTTGTAAACGGAGAATTGAAAGCAGATCCCGGAACTGACCGTATCATGGTATTCCAGGATTTCAATCAGCTCTTTCCCTGGAAAACTGTAGAGCAGAATATACAATATCCACTAAAAAAACAGGGAATAAAAGATAAATCAGAACAAAAAAAGATTTCAGAGGAAGCACTTGATAAAGTAAAGCTGTCCGGTTATGGACACTATTATCCGTATCAATTGTCGGGCGGAATGAAACAGCGCGTAGCAATTGCAAAAGCTCTGGCACTGAAACCGGAAATCATATTAATGGATGAACCATTCGCCGCACTTGATGCCATGACACGTAATCAGCTGCAAAAAGAGCTCCTCAATATCTCTATTCAAGAGGATTGTACCATACTTTTTATCACTCACAATATTCAGGAAGCAATTGTACTTGGAACAAGAATCATCGTCTTAGATCAAGGAGGACAAATTCTGATTGATGAAGAAAATTCCATAAAGCGCCCCGTATCACCGGCTTCCAAAGGCTATGGTGAATTTTGGGAAAGACTACATGATGCGCTTTATAAAAACGCGCACTCTTGACTATCCTCCAATTAAAAAAATCCGATGGAAGTATTTTGCCATAGTATGCCCCGTTCAGAACATAAAACAAATCGTAACTGTTCGTTGTTCTTGAATGGGGTTTCTCTTTTCCGTCCATTTTCTGTATAAACGTTACTATTCACAGCCACTATCTCGCAAGGTATTTTCTTTACACCAATCTATTGGCATGGCACTTTTGACTCCAACGTCATAGGATATTATTGAAAAATAAATACACCTAGAGTAAAATAGTAAACAAGAATTCTGCTCATGGAATTTTTCATGAAAAATGTGGAACACTATTCTAAAAAACAAGTTATCGTAACCAAAGATCTCCGAAGAAAGGAGGACTCAAATGACATCCGACCCGAAAGCCAAACAAAAAACACAAAAAAAGAAAAAGCGCCGCCGTATCCTGAAAATCACCTTCTTTCTCCTGCTGATTTTCTTTTGCGGTCTGATTCTCTATGGCTCCGACTGGTACTACAACAACGTCATGCTAAAAGCACCGGACATCGACCAGATCGATGTGACTCCGACCGGCTATCTTTCCAAAGTTCTGGACTCCGATGGAAATGAAATTGCCAGCATGGTAGCCTCCGGCTCCAACCGCGTTTATGTCACACTGGACGAGATTCCGCTCACCCTGCAGCACGCATTTGTCGCGGTAGAAGACTCCCGTTTCTATAAGCACCACGGCATTGACCTAAAAGGAATCTCCAGAGCCTTTTTTAAAGGCTTAAAAAGCAGAAATTTCTCCGAAGGAGCCAGCACCATCACCCAGCAGCTGTTAAAGAACAACGTCTTTGTCAACTGGACAAAAGAATCTTCATTTGAAGAAAAATTAGAACGAAAGCTTCAGGAGCAGTACCTTGCCATGAGCCTGGAACGCAAAGAATCCAAAGAATGGATCCTGGAAAACTATCTGAATACGATCAATCTGGGTCAAAATACTCTGGGCGTACAGGCTGCGGCGAACCGCTACTTTAACAAAGATGTTTCCGACCTCAACCTTTCCGAAAGTACGGTCATTGCCGGGATCACCAAAAATCCATCCGCCTATAACCCGATTGATCATCAGAAAAAAAATGAAGAACGCCGAAAAATCGTATTAGATGATATGCTCGACCAGGGCTATATTACCCAAAAGGACTATCAGGATGCCCTGGAGGACGATGTCTATGAAAGAATCCAGGCTGTCAATCAGGAAAAAAACGATAAAAAAGAAATCAATTCCTATTTTATCGACGCCCTGACAGAGCAGGTCATTCACGATCTGATGGAAAAAAAGGCATATTCCAAAACTGAGGCCTATAAGGCACTCTACAACGGCGGTCTGACAATCTACTCCACCCAGAGTACCAAGCTGCAGAAAATCTGTGAAGAAGAAATCAACCGCCAGGAAAACTATGATGCCGACTCAAAATACTCTTTTTCCTACCAATTGACCGTAAAAAAGGCTGATGGCACCTATCAAAATTATAACGAACAAACTCTTTTAAAATATTATAAAGAACAATCAGGCGATTACAAGCTTCTCTATTATAGCAAGGATGAGGCAAAGGCAGCTATCGATGCCTACCGGGAAAGTGTAGTAGAAGAGGGCGATACCGTTCAAAAGGGCGACGAAAAAATCTCCTATTCCCTTCAGCCACAGGCTTCACTGACCCTGATCGACCAGAAAACAGGTGAAGTCCGAGCCATCGTAGGAGGACGTGGAGAAAAAGAAGCTAATCTTACCTTAAATCGGGCGACCAGCACCACCAGACAGCCGGGTTCGACCTTC
>CADBUD010000138.1 GCA_902797785.1 uncultured Lachnospiraceae bacterium | reverse complement strand
CACGGTCTCCTTCGGCTTCCTTCATATGTCTTTGGTAGCCGGAGTTTGCTTCTACGGATCTGTGATACATTTTCTTGCTCTCATTCAGGACACGGAGCATCATTACATCCGTAAGGAGTTCTGTCTTTTGCTCCCGGCTGAGATTTTCGCCCGGATTGGTCAGGGCTGCCTTGGCCTCTCTGGCTCTGGTATAGATGTCTGCGGCCTGATTGATGGAATTAATATAGAGGACGTCCTCTTTTATCAGGGCGTAATCATCATTGTGGATGACCAGCTGTCTGAGCTCCGGATCACGGTTGAGCATATCCACCATACGACGCCCCATCTCACCGTTGCAGTAGAAGGTATCATCGACTTCGTTTTTTGAGCGGCACATGGCCGCAATATGCCGGATGCCGGAGCCTAAAATATGAGCCAGTTTTGTCTTATCGCCGTTGGCATAGTTTTTGAGAGCCTCGGCAGCAGCTGTTCTGCCACCCTCGATACAGCTGCGATATAGCACTATTTTTTCCGGAAGTTCGTCAGTGGCAAGACCTGTCGTATACTCTTTTCCGAACATAAGGGCTTTATATGGCAGCAGCGACATGGATACATCACGCGTCTGGTCAAGTGCGGCGGCTTCATCGGTAAGAGAGCCGGCATATGCGATGGAAGCAAAATGTTACTATTCACAGCCGTTATCCCGCAAGGTATTTTAAAGCGCATTTTGCTTGAAAATCCGAGGCAGTGGGCGCGAAATATGACCGATAGGGCATATTTCCACTCTGTGCGCCTTTGGCGTGTGCATTTTGTTGCTATGAACAGCGGAGCTGTGAATAGTATAGTAAACGCATTAAATAAATGCGTTTACTATATCATATTAATGCACACAAACGCGATAGGAAGGGCGATTTCAGCGCCTCGCGTTTGGCGCAATAGGAAACGAATAAATTCGTTTCCTATAACTTTTATTTCACGAAAGTACCAGTTTTTGTATCTCATCTACGGCTCTCTTTTTTATCATCGCTTTGCAGTGTTCCTTTAAAAAGGCACGTTTCCCTGTGTGATCCGATTCATATTCTCCGTACTCTACGCCCTGTACACACAGTTTTTGAAAATCCTTTAAGGAAATTTTTGACGGCTCTAGCACCAGATAATACCGGTGCTTGCTTTCTTCCTTATAAAGCCAGCTTTTGACCATTGGGGATGTCGGAAGAATCATACAGTACCCTTCCAAGTCATTCCAGTCATAAAACGAAAATATTGCCAGATCCGTCTTCTTTTCCTGGGCATCCTCCCCTTTTTCATCCTGAGACTTCTTTGCTTTGGAAGCCTTTTGCTTCTGCTTCGTCTTTGTCTGATCCGTTTCAGCAAACACGCGCTCCATCAAGCGATTTAACGCCTGCTCTCCGCCGCTGTTGATTGGAAGTGATTTTAGGACATCTGCAATCACATCCTCCCCCTGCTCTGCTAACAGCTCCCTTACCTGCTCAATCATTTTCATCAGCCCCTCCTCCGTTTTCTCCGAAAACGTAATGGAAAGCTGTCCCTCCGATGCCGGTGAAATCTGCATAGCAATCGCATTTCCGTGTAAATGATATCCGACCTCTTCACTCGCCCTTGCTACCAGTTTTTCTAAAAACTCTCTTACCTTGGAACGATTTTCAAAAAAATCGTCCAATTCCAGACCTTCTTCCCGGATTTCATCCTCTGACAAAATACATTGAACGGTATATTCATCCAATTTTTTAAATACCATTGCTCTCTCTCCTTATCTAATCAAAACGTATTCGACTGTATTTATCGTAACGTGCACGAACTTGGTTCGCGCACCTTGCTTATCTCTTTTTTCATAGAGATTATTATATCGCTTTTTTTCACGATTGCAAGCCGAATCTGAACATTTTATCCTTATAAACTGGTTTTTATACATGTTTTATTGTTTTTTTATTTACATTCCTGCACTTTTATGTTATATTTTCTCTATCCCGTATCATTTCTTTTTTTCTTGAACCATCAAATCATATCTAATATTTATTAAGGAGGTTTTTATGAATTATTATTCTATCAAATCGATTCCGTCATCTATTTTTTCTTTCCTTGAGAGCCTTTTGGCACCATGCTTTCTTCTGCCCATCCTGCTTTTGTTCTGTTTCCTGCCTATGTCGATTCCTGTCCATGCCTCGGCGGTTCATGCTTCGAGTGCCAAGCTTTCTCTCCTTATTTTATCCGACACTCAAAAGACGATGGAAATCGGAGAAGAAAGCAGCTTTACCGCTGTGACGTCGGAGTTTAAACAGCCAACCTTTAAAAGCAGCAGCAATATTGTATCGATCACCTTTGATCAGCGATCCGCCTTCAGATATCGCTTCCTGATTACCGCAAAAAAAGCAGGTACAGCAACAATTACCATAAGATGTGGTTCTGCCAGAGCCACCTGCAAGATCACGGTCAAAAAAACTGTCCTCAAACTAAATAAAAAGAGTATTTCCCTGCAGCGCAATTCGTCTTTTCAACTGTCAGCCTCTGCCTCGAATCACTCTTTCCTACAGTTCAAAAGCAGCAAGAGCTCCGTTGCATCTGTCGATTCGACCGGTCTGATCACGGCAAAAAAAGCAGGTGAAACAACCATCACTGTCACAGCCAATGGCGGAAGCGCTGTCTGCAGGGTAACCGTCGTGCGTCCCACCATAAAGCTTTCATCCTCCAGCCTGTCTCTCTACAAAAATCAGACCCATGTCCTGACGGCATCGGTTTCCTCCAAAGAAACTCCCAAATGGTCCTCCAGCAAAAAATCCGTTGCTATTATTTCTCCTGACGGTACCATTACCGCCCTAAAGCATGGAACCACTGTCATCACTGCCAGACTGGACGGCACGGAAAGAACCTGCATCGTGACAGTAAAGCCACCAACCATCGTCTTGAACAAAACTGACATCCTTTTATATGTCGGACAATCCACCACCCTTTGTGCTGTGGTCTCCTCCCATTGCCAGCCGAAGTTCAAAAGCAGTCGTTCCTCCATTGTGAGTGTTGATTCTTCCGGTCATCTCTTTGCTCAAAAGGTGGGAGAAGCCATGATTTATGTCAGCGAAGACGGAACAAAGGTAGGATGCCGGGTTCATGTACTTTCCAAACACTAAGAAACTGTACATCATTTTACTCAGAACACTCCAGAACTCTTTGAAGTGACATTAAAATTCCAAATTTTGCATGATACCAGGTCAGTCCTCCTTGGAAGTATACTGCATACGGTGGACGGAGCGGTCCATCGGCACTCAGTTCAATTGATGACCCCTGCACAAAGGCACCTGCCGCCATAATGACCTGACTGTCATATCCCGGCATATCCCAAGGCAGCGGCGTGACAAAGCTATCCACCGGAGCCGCTGCCTGAATCCCTTCGCAAAAAGCACACAGCTTCTTAGGACTTCCTAAGGTAATGGCCTGGATGATATCATGCCTGCTCTCTGTTCCATTGGGAATTACCGAATATCCCAGCTCCTCATAAAGATTTGCCGCAAAAACAGCTCCCTTCAATGCTCCTGCCACAACGACCGGTGCCTGAAAAAAGCCCTGATAAAAGGACTGTATGACACCAAGTGACGCTCCCACTTCTTTTCCGAGTCCCGGAGAAGTCAGTCGATATGCACACTGCTCAATCTGTTCTTTTTTCCCGACAATATAACCGCCGATGGGAGCCAGTCCCCCGCCCGGATTTTTGATCAGAGAGCCTACCATCAGATCTGCACCCACATTGGAAGGCTCTATGGTTTCCACAAATTCCCCATAGCAATTATCTACCATCACGACCACATCAGGCTTACATTGTTTCACAAATTCAATCAGCTCCTGAATCTGTTTCACCGAAAAGGTCGGACGGGTCTGATACCCCTTCGATCGTTGAATTGTAATCAGCTTCGTTTTTGAATGAATGGCTTGTTTGATTCCTTCATAATCAAATGTTCCATCCTCCAATAACTCTACCTGACGATAAGTAATCCCGTACTCTGCCAGCGAACCTGTCGAAGGGCGGATGCCAATGACTTCCTCCAAGGTATCATAAGGCTTTCCGACCGGAGAGAGAAGTTCGTCCCCCGGTCGTAGATTTGCGCTCAGAGCAAGTGCTAAAGCGTGAGTTCCGCAAGTGATCTGCGGACGAACCAGAGCATCTTCTGTTCCAAAACAATCTGCATAGACCTTTTCCAAGGTATCCCGACCAAAATCATTGTATCCATATCCCGAACTGGAATGAAAACAATCCGCGTTTACCTTATTCTTCTGCATCGCCCGAAGAACCTTCATCTGATTATATTCACTGATCTCATCGATCCTGCAGAACCGTTCCTTCAATCGCTCCTCTGTTTTTTCTCCCATGCGAATCACTTTATCGCTGATTCCAGCTTCTCTATATAGTTCCTTCCATTCCTGGCTCATGTATTATTCCTTTCTTCTCTAACTGCATCATCATGTATTCTAACATTTTGGATTCATCCTGTTGAAATTCTTCTTTTGAAATCCAGATTACCTCCCTTTCTCTCCGAAACCAAGTCAGCTGGCGCTTGGCAAAATGCCTGGTCTCCCGTTTTAACCGTTCCACACAGGAAGTCAGCTCCTCTGTCCCGTCAAAATAAGGAAAAAACTCCTTATATCCAAGTCCTTTCATCGACGGAAGCTCTCTGTCATAATGATGTTCGTAAATCTGACGAACCTCCTGTAACAGCCCCGCTTCCAGCATTTGATCGATTCGAACATTGATTTTTTCGTATAATTTGGAACGATCCTCATTCAGAACAAAATACGCAAAACAATATGGAGAGCTTTTTTGATGCTCCACTTCATTATGCTCTGAAATCGGTCTTCCCGTCTGCTCATAAAACTCTAATGCACGGATCACCCGCTTTTTATTGTTTGGATGAATTTCGCCGGCTGCTTTTGCATCGACTTTTTTCAGACGTTCATGAAAGGCAAGCGCTCCTTCTCTTTCATAGAGTTCCTCCCATTCCCTTCTTTTCTCTTCATCCACTTCTGTTTCTGTAAAATCAATATCATACAGGACGCTTTGAATATAAAATCCGGTTCCTCCAACGATCATAGGAATATGACCAGCGGCATAAATCTTTTCCATCGCTTTCTTGGCATACGCTTGAAACATAGCAATAGAAAAAGGTTCGTCCGGATTCAAAATGTCGATCAGATGATGCAAAATCCCTTCCCTCTCCCCGAGCGGGAGCTTGGCTGTTCCAATATCCATCGTTCGATAGACCTGCATGGAATCTGCCGAAATAATTTCCGCCCTGCATTGTTTCGCCAAGGCAAGTGACAACGCTGTTTTTCCCACAGCCGTTGGTCCTGTCAATATGATCAATGGTTTCTTTTTCATCTTCTTATCCTCATACGATTCTCTTGAACTTTTTCTCGATTTCATATTGACTCATGGAGAAAATCGTTGGCCTGCCATGTGGACAATGATATGGGTTCTCCAATGTCAACAGTTCACGGATCAGTGCCTCCGCCTCCATCACGGACAGTTTCTGATTTCCCTTCACCGCTGCCTTGCATGACATAGTCGCCACCTTATGTAAAATCGTCTCCGGTGTATAGGAAGAGACCTCACGAACCATCTCATCCAGCATCTCAATCAAAAGCTCTGCATTTCCCTTTCCATATAAATTATCCGGAAGCGCGCTCACACAATACTCGGAGCCACCAAAATGCTCGATTTCATATCCTAAAGCAAACAACGCGTCCCGGCACAAAAACAGCACATCCTCCTCCTGGGCAGAAAGTGTCAGAACAATCGGTGGACTAATTTTTTGAGAGGTAAACTCCTTTTTAGAAAGCTGCTTCATCGTTCTCTCATACAGCACTTTTTCATGAGCGGCGTGCTGATCAATAAAATATAGTTTTTTCTCAAACTGAACAATCCAATACGTATCAAAGACCTGTCCAATAATCTTATGACGTGCCAGAGCATCTTCTGATAATAGTTTCTCTTCAAAAAAATCCATCTGCTTGGGAGACTCTGCCTGTTCTTCCTGCAACATCATGTTCGAAACCGGAATCTGATATGGACTCTCTATTCTTCCTGCACTCTCTTTATAGCTTGTATTTTCTTTATGACTTGCATTTTCTTTATAGCTTGTATTTTCTTTATGACTTGCATTTTCTTTATGACTTGCATTTTCTGCCGTGCTTTTGTCTGTATTTTCTATATTACTGCTGCTTACTTTTTCTATCTTGCCATTCTTTTCCCTCGCTGTATCTTCCGATAAATCCCCGGTTGATGACAATGGCATTTCATTTTCTTCTCTCTTTCCATATGTTCTCGATAAAAAGACAGATTCTTCCTCTCTGCTCAAAACTCCTTCTCTTACAAAGCTGTTTCTTTTCAGTGGCTTGCTCTCTCCCGCTCTTTGTGGCGCTGATTCAAGAAATGCCGTCCTTCGTTTCACCTCAAAAGGTTCTGGAATCTTCGAAATCCTTTCTTTTTCCTGTCCCTCTTTATGATTTGATTTTTTTTCTGCTGAAATTCCTGAATCAGGAATCAGCTCTTTGCCCAGAAGTGTTTCCTCTACCTTTCTCGAAAGAATCTGATACAGCTCCTGCGCATTAGAAATCCTCAACTCCATCTTTGATGGATGAACATTCACATCGATTTTGGTACCATCTATCGTCAAAATCAATACACAGAATGGATACTTATGCTGCATCAAAAACTTCTGATATCCATCCTCAATCGCCTTTGAAATAATCTTTGACCGGACATAACGTCCATTGACAAAATAATTTTCAAAATTCCGGTTTCCCCGGGTGATTACCGGCTTGCCAATAAACCCTGTAATTTCCAATCCTTCCATCTGTACAGAAAATGGAAGAAGGTTTTTGGTGATATCCCGGCCATAAATCTGATAAATTGCATCCTTTAAGCTGTGATTTCCCGATGTATAGAACTTCGTCTGATTGTTTGCAATAAATTTAATCGCAACCTCAGGATGAGAAATTGCCAGCTTTTCCAGTAAATCCCGGATATAATTACCTTCTGTCTGCGCCGTCTTTAAAAATTTTTTTCGAGCCGGCACATGATAGAACAAATTCCGAACCAAAAAAGTCGTCCCGGCAGGCGCGCCAATCTCTTCTCTGCTTTTTTCTACTCCTCCATCAATACAATACCGAAGGCCCGTCAACTCCTCCTCCGTTTTGGTGATCAGCTCGACCTGACTGACTGCCGCAATACTTGACAAGGCTTCCCCCCGGAATCCCAAGGTCGAAAGCTGCTCCAAATCCTCTACTTTTCTGATTTTACTCGTCGAATGTCGTAAAAAAGCCGTCGGCACCTGCTCTTTTTCCATTCCGCAGCCATTATCCGTAATTCGGATAAAGCTAATTCCTCCCTCTTTAATTTCCACCGTAATCGCTGTAGCTTTTGCATCAATGGAATTTTCCACCAGTTCTTTTACAATGGACGAAGGACGCTCGATCACCTCTCCTGCTGCAATCTTATCAATCGTGTGCTGATCCAGAACTTCTATCTGTGGCATGATATCCTTTCATCTCCCTCGATTTTCTCTTTCATCACTGTTCATAGCTCTGCCATTCATAGCAACTTTATCCTTACCAGCGGTTTTTTACCTTATTCTGCAGTTTGTATAAGGTATTCAATGCTTCAATCGGCGTCAGATTTCCAATATCCAGCTCCTTGATTTCTTTAATGATATCATCATCCTTTACCGTATCAAATAAAGACATCTGCTGCATATCCACTTCGTCGATGATTCCAGGTGCTTTTGCCGCCCGAAGCTTTGCTGCTGTTTTTTGACTGTTTCCCGCAATATCTGCATTGCTCAATTCTTCTAAAATCTGTTTAGCACGTGAAATCACGCTGTCTGGAACTCCTGCCAGCTTCGCGACCTGAATTCCATAGCTCTTATCCGCACCGCCCGGAATAATTTTTCTCAAAAAAATAATACTGTCTCCCTGCTCTTTTACCGCAATACAGTAATTATCGACTCCACTTAATTTTTGCTCTAATTCTGTCAGTTCATGATAATGCGTCGCAAACAATGTCTTTGCCCCTGATAATTTCGGATTGCAGATATGCTCCACTACAGCCCAGGCAATCGAAAGGCCATCGAACGTACTCGTTCCCCGTCCAATTTCATCCAAGATCAAAAGACTGTTCTTCGTCGAATTCCTAAGAATATTGGCGACCTCTGTCATTTCCACCATAAAAGTACTCTGTCCAGAAGCCAAATCGTCTGAGGCTCCCACTCTGGTGAAAATCCGATCCACAATAGAAATCTTCGCCGAGCTCGCCGGAACAAATGAACCAATCTGCGCCATAAAGACGATCAAGGCCGTCTGTCGCATATAGGTTGATTTTCCTGCCATATTTGGTCCGGTAATAATGGAAATCCGATGATTGGAGCTATTTAAAAATGTATCATTTGAAATAAACATCTCATTTTTTATCATCTTCTCTACGACCGGATGACGCCCCTGTTTAATATCAATCGTACCATTCTGAAGGATCGTTGGCCTGCAGTATTGCCCCTGTTCTGCCACGAGCGCTAATGAAGCAAACACGTCTACCATGGCAATCGCCCTGGCTGTTTTCTGGATCCGGACAATCTCCTCTCCAATTTTATTCCGAACCTCCTCGAACAATGCATATTCCAAATCAATCAGCTTTTCTTCTGCTCCCAGAATCACATCTTCCAGTTCTTTTAATTTCGGCGTGATATAACGCTCCGCATTTGTCAAGGTCTGCTTCCTCATATAATCCTCCGGAACCAGATCTTTATAGGAATTCGTTACCTCCAAATAATACCCGAACACCTTATTATATTTGATTCGAAGATTTTTGATTCCTGTCCGTTCTCTTTCCTTTGCCTCAAGATCAGCAAGCCAGCTTTTCCCCTCTGTTTTTGCCTGCCTTAATCGGTCAATTTCCTCATCTGCTCCTGCCTTGATCATCCCGCCCTCTTTACTGGAAATCGGCGGTTCCTCATCAATTGTAGAATCGATCCACTGAAAAATATCCTCCAACGGATCCATCTCTTCCATAATGGTACTTCCCAACTGACATGTAATCTCTTTCATTAACGTGCGGATCCCGGGAATCATGGATAAAGAAGTTTTTAGGGCAACCAAATCTCTGGGATTAGCGGAATGACAACTCACTTTACTGACCAGCCGCTCCAAATCATATACCGAATTCAGATATTCCCGAATTTCTTCCCTTGTAAACGCATTTTCCTTAAATGCCTCAACAATATCCAGTCTCTCATTGATCTGCCCTTTGTTTAGCAGTGGCTGTTCCATCATACTTCGAAGCATCCTTGCTCCCATCGCAGTTTTTGTCTTATCCAAGACCCAAAGCAGCGAGCCCCTTTTCTGCTTTTCCCGAAGCGTTTCCGTCAACTCCAGATTTCTCCTCGTTGAACGATCCAATAACATATACTCTCCTGTCGGATAGGCCCGCAGCGCAGTCATCTGGGAAAGGCTGTTCTTCTGCGTTTCATATAGATAGGAAAGCATCGCTCCGGCTGCAACCTTTCCCACCGGATACTCTTCCAGTCCCAGACCAGATAAAGAAGAAACCTTAAAATGCTCCAACAGATTCTTTGTTGTCCCATCTTCATCAAAGAACCATGACTCCAAAGGATTTACCATCAGCTTTAGCTGATACTTTAATTCTTCAAAGTCGATCCCGCTCACTAAAAAAGCTTCATTACAAACAATTTCAGATGGTGCATACTGATATATTTCATCCGTCAACGCCCTTAATGAGTGAGTTTCTGTAACAAAAAAAGCTCCTGTCGTAATATCGGCAACAGCAATTCCGTAATGCTCGCTCAGTGCGGCAATACACATTAAATAATTATTTTTTGTCTCATCTAATGATTTCAGATCCAGATTTGTCCCGGGCGTCGCAATCCTGACCACCTCACGTTTTACCATTCCTTTAGCAAGCTTCGGATCCTCCACCTGTTCACAGATTGCTACCTTATATCCTTTGTTTACTAATTTATTTAAATACCCATCCACAGCATGGTAGGGAATTCCACACATCGGAGCTCGTTCTTTCAATCCGCAGCTTTTCCCTGTCAGAGTAAGCTCCAGCTCCTTTGACACGGTTTTTGCATCCTCAAAAAACATTTCATAGAAATCCCCCAACCGATAAAAAAGCAGACATTCCGGATATTCCTGCTTTGTCTTCATATAGTGCTGCATCATGGGTGTTAACTCTTCCATTTTACTGTCCGTATCCTCCTTAACTAAATATTCCATATATCGATGAAATTCGCGGTCGAATACCAGTATATCAAAACCAAAGTCAATTTACAACGAAAAATTTGGAATATCTTTCTTGGAGCTGCTGTCCTGCTTCATAGAAACAAAAGCAGAAACATATCCAAGAATTTTATCTCTTTGCTCTTTCTCAAGCTGATTGAATTCCGATACTAAAGTTCCCGTATCCGTATCGACATTCACAACATAATATTCATGGTTCTTTCCCCGGCTTGCCGCCGGATCCACTCCTGACAAGAGCCACTCCGGCGTCACATCCAAAGCTTTGCAAATGGCCAGTATCTTGTCAGAAGACGGATTTGTCCTGTTCTTTTTCCATTCGCTGATCGTGCTCTGTTTTATCCCTGTATTTTCAGAAAACTCCTTTTGTGTCATTGAAAGTTGCCGCAGCCTTTCGAAAATTCTTTCACTGATTGTCATATCCCTTTCTCCATAGATTCTGTATTATTTTGGTGTTTCAATTATAAGCTTGTTCAACAAGACAGACTACTGAGTGGCTACTTCACGTAGTCTAATTCTTCAATTTTTCGTGCTTTTTAGAGTATCTCGCAAATAAGCCAACTATCCAGGGCGTGGAATCTGACGCTTACGTTTTCTCGCCATTATACATATCCGTTTTCTTATATTTCTACGTTTATGCGAATTATTTCGTTTATAAAAATTCAATAGCGCCTGACCCTACGTTTTTTTATACCTCTTATCAAGATATACCTTTACAGTCTTGCTAAATATTTCTGCATTTTGAACCTGCTCTTCTACATCTGATTTGCTTATAATAACATTGTCATCATAGTCACTATCGCTTCTGACCTCAAATGCGTCTCCAACAATTCGAGATAGTTCTT
>CADBUD010000137.1 GCA_902797785.1 uncultured Lachnospiraceae bacterium | reverse complement strand
GCGCCCATTGCCTCGGATTTTCTGTGACTTTCGCTGCGCTTCACTCACAAAAAATACCTTGCGGGAGAATAATGGTGAACTGTTACTTTTTGGTTACTATTCACAGCTCCGGTGTGCAAAAAACGCATGAAAATACCTTGTGGGATAGTGGCTGTGAATAGTAACCCCAGAAAACCTCTTACGAAAAACAAATCCTTGTCGAAAAAACAGAGATGATCACAGGAAAATGTTTAAGACAAATTTCTATGCCCGCACATCAAAAGAGAATCTTTGAAAGCTTTCCTCTGCCGGACGCTCACGATTCAGAAAATCCTCTACAAAATCCACGGCTTCTTCACGCTTCTCCAGCGAGACCCGGCAGGAGTATCCTTTTTTTTCGAGCTGCTCCTGCAGTTCAGGCAAATGCTCCTCGATCAGCTGATAGGATTCATCCTCCATTAAATAAAATTTGGTCGCGACTGCGTTTCCCTCCATTTCTACATAAACATCCGTAGAACCAAGGTGTTCTAAATCCAGATGCAAAAGCGCGGAAAGCTTTCCCTCCCGGTCCGCCAGATTTTTTTTGTTGGTGTAGACATAGAGATCGCTGTGGGCATTCTGTCCACTCAGTTTCAGAGGAATCTGCAAATACGTATAGGCCTGATTGATCTGGTTCATGAATTCCAGATTGTTCTTTAAGCTCTGGCCGCTGTCCATCAGCTTTTCCCCTGATGTACCGGAGGATTGTATCGTTTGAAGCAGCTCTTTCATCTGTCCGTCCAGCTTTTTATAATAGTTTTCCATTTTTTCTCCCAAGTCTTCTTTTTTGGGATCGAACAACCACTGTTCTTCTACGCTTTTCGCCAGAAGCTTTCCATAAGAAGGAGATTTGGCAAGTTCAGACAAAAGACGGCCCGCTCCCTCATCTGATTGGGAGTGGAGGATATCTTCCAGTTTGGAAAAAAACTCTTTGGGGGTAAGGCTGCCGTTTGACAGCTCTTCCTTTAACTGATCCGGGAGCAATGTCTGCCTAAGCTCATTCGAAAGTGCCATCTGATCCGATTCTGACAAAAGCTCTTTCATCGGTGTGCCGTTTCCCTCGTTCTTTAATATGATATCGAACAGCTTTTGATTCATCTCTTTTAAAGTGGTATTCATCGTACCATCTGCTGCGGTGCCTGCTTTCCCGGCTTCTGCCTGTTCCCTCTGTAGGCCATTCCCTTCTTCTGCCTTAAAGGACACGGTTCCCTCCTTCGCTGTTTCCAGGGTAATATCCTCCAGCGGCGAAGGAGTTCCCTCACCTATGATGCCCTCTTCCATGACGATTTCGCTTCCTTCCTGGGAGGCAAGCTGGGAAAGGGCATTCGGAATTTCCTCCAGGAGATGCTCCATCTGAGAAAGCACGCTGACCGGCTGTTCCCGATACTGCAGAAACTGCTCGACATTTTCCGGCGTCATAGGAATCTGCAAGGCTTTCATTTGTACCAGAGCTTCCGGTTCTGCCTGCGGAAACTGGTACATAGTGCGCACCATGCTGGCAAGGGACTGTTTGTCAATGGACATCTGGGAATCCATCATGGAATGTACCATGGAAAGTGTTTTATCTGAAACCGGCAGATTGGCCGCTTCTAAAGCGCGTACCAGGGTCGGGTTGACCTCGCCGTCCATGTAAGGACGGATGGACACGACCTGTCCGTTATTTGACTTGACCTGAAACTGCATCTGCTGTCCGATCAAAAGCGGTACGGATTCTTCCATCCGGGCGTGAAGAAGCTGTCCATTAGATAGCTGGATCGAGACCTGATTCCGGCTGATATCAAGAACTGTCCCATCAAAGATCCGTCCGGCAGATACATTGGAAAGATCTGTGTTTGCCGTTTTCTGAATCGCCGCCCCCTCCTGAGGAGTCGGTATCTTAGGCTGTGACTGCAGCTGATCCCTTACATGACTTGCTCCAAAATTGAAATTTTGACCAAATAAAATCATAACATCACCTTTTTTATAAATGTTTGTCTATGGATCGGACAAGGACCATATTTTTTTAGCGCCTCCCGATGTTCCTTCGTTCCATATCCTTTATGCTTTGCGAAGCCATATTCCGGATATAATTCATCATACTGTTCCATGATCCTGTCCCTGGTCACCTTCGCCAAGACGCTCGCCGCTGCGATGGAATAGCTTTTAGCGTCTCCTTTGATAATGGATTTTTGGGGAATCGAGAGTCCCGGAATGATCACAGCATCATTCAACAAAAGCTGGGGCGAAGGGTCTAAGGCTTCGACTGCCTGACGCATTGCTTCATAATCTGCCTGTAAAATATTGATTTCATCAATCCTTGCATGTGAGGCGCTCCCAATGGCATAACTTAAGGCTTCTGCCTTGATCTGATCGAACAGGCTCTCCCGCAATTTAGAAGACAGCTGCTTAGAATCATTGACGTATAAAAGCTCGCTATCCTTTGGAAGGATCACAGCCGCGGCAATGACCGGACCAGCGAGCGGACCCCGACCAGCCTCATCAATGCCACAGATATATTCATAATCCCCAAAAGCCTGTTCAAAATGCTTCATGCCCCGGATTCGTTCTTTTTCCTCCAGATATGCCTTTTTTCTTATTTCGGCTCGTTTGACCAGCTTCTTTACCCCGGCGCGTTCATCCGCCCCGTAGATATCAATAAACTCCTCCAAATGAACCTCTGACAATTCCTTTTCCTGTGCTGCGATCTCAGCTATTTTTTTCTTTTTTTCCATCTTTTCATTTCTCCTCTATAAACGTCAGTTTATATCTGACTTATTCTGTCTACGGTGTATGCAGACAAAGCTCCAGTGGAGCTTTATCTGTAGGATG
>CADBUD010000136.1 GCA_902797785.1 uncultured Lachnospiraceae bacterium | reverse complement strand
TTGACCTGTCAGGGACTTGGCGCGGATATGAATGCAGTCAAGCAGTATTTAAAGGAAGGCTATCTGGTCGTCGTTGTAGGAGCAGGTACGCTTTGTGCCAGTGGACTGACGACAGGCTCCGCACACTATGGATACTGTTATTCCTACAATGAGGCGAATGATTCCACCATCTTTGTTGGGCAGGCAAATCTGATGTCACCGGCCAGCGGACGTTATCGCAATCAGCAGTATGTTTCCATGGCTGAGCTGTCAGAAGCTTTAAATGCGCGTGCCGGTATTCCGGGGGGCGGTCCGGCCTGGGCAATCACAGGATATGCTTCAGATTATAAGGGGCGTACAGCAGAGCAGCTGGGAGCCTATACCGGATGTTTTTTCCAATCCATGAATAAAATGAATGCAACAGCACAGGTCTGCTATGGCTGTTGGAAGGTTGCGGAAGAGGATGGTACGATTTTAGTGCCGGCGCTTACCCGGACCGGGGATGGATTTTCTTATTCCCTGTCAGAGGACGGCAGCTGGGCAGCAATCACAGGATACAGCGGACTTAAGAGAAAAATTGAGATTCCGGCGCAGATCAATGAGATTCCGGTCAAAGTGGTCTCTGAGGGGGCCTTTGCCAATCAGGCGAATATCACCGATGTCATGGTGTCAGAGGGAATCGAGGTAATCGCAAGGGAAGCTTTTGCATCCTGCTCCTCGCTCCGTTCCGTAGAGCTTCCTTCGACGCTGAAGAAAATGGGCGCCGAGGTTTTCGCAAGGTCTTATGAGATAAAAAATGTCGGCTATTTCTCAGCAGGGGTCAAGTTAAATAAAAATGTATTTCTCTCCTGTGGAAAGGATCTGGTGGTTTACTGTTATCCGGATTCCAAAGCAGAGGCTCTGGCAAAAAAATGGGGTCTGCCTTATTCTTATGCGATTTCTCCAATGGAAGAAGTCCATGGACTGACATCTGTGACATGGGAAAATGGCAGGGCATTTGTAGAATGGGAAGAAAATATTTATGCAGATGGGTATGAGGTCATGTACTTTGAAGAGCAGGAGAATGCTGGATCAAATGCAATTTTCTATGCTGCTACAAATGATCCGAGAATGGTCGTAGAACGGCTTGAACGTGGCAAGACCTACTATCTCATGGTACGTGCCTATACCTTATCCGGAGAAAAAAAGGTCTATGGAAAATATTGTCTTCCGGTCTGCATCAAAGCACAGTAAAAAGGAAGGAAAATAGAAAATGCCGATTAAAATACCAGATACCCTGCCCGCCCGCGCGGTCTTAGAGGGAGAAAATATTTTTGTTATGACAGAACACCGCGCCATGCATCAGGACATTCGTCCATTGAGCGTATTGATTTTAAATCTGATGCCAACTAAAATCGTAACAGAGACACAGATGCTTCGAAAACTCTCCAATACGCCGATGCAGGTAGAGGTAGAATTTTTGCAGACAGCAAGCTACCAGCCGCGTCATACGGATAAGAGCCATTTAGACACCTTTTATCTGACCTTCGAGCAAATCGAAAAACGAAAATTTGACGGGATGATCATAACAGGAGCACCGTTGGATTTTGTAAAATTTGAAGAGGTGGAATATTGGCCTGAGCTTTGCAAAATCATGGAATGGTCTAAGACAAATGTACATTGTACCCTGCATTCCTGCTGGGGAGCATTTGCCGGATTATATTATCATTATGGGATCCAGAAAAAGATTCGGAGCACGAAGCTTTCCGGAATTTACGAAATGGAGGTCAGAAAAAAGCAGTCACCTCTGTTCCGGGGATTTGATGATCTGTTCTATATGCCACATTCCCGATCCATAGAGATCCCGATCGATGAAGTTGAAAAGATTCCCAATCTGGAAATCATGGCTTCTTCTGATTTGGCACAGGTCGCGATTGCGAAGAGCACCGACAGCAGACAGTTCTTTATTACCGGTCATCCGGAGTATGATTCGAATACACTGGCTTTGGAGTATGAAAGAGATGTCAAGAAAGGAATCCGGCCGATGCTTCCGGAAAATTATTATCCGGAAAACGATCCGTCAAAGAGTCCGATCGTCAGATGGCGGTCAGCAGGACAGTTGTTCTTTTCGAATTGGCTCAACTATTACGTCTATCAGACGACACCGTATGATCTTTACAGTCAGGGCTTTGGCGTAGAAGGCTATGGGATATAAAGGGGGCGTTAAATATGTCTATGATGGAAGCAGTTCAGACCGTATTTCAGAAATATATCGATCCAAATGGAAGAGCAAGCAGGTCTGAGTACTGGTATTTTGTCTTATTTAATTTTTGTGTCGGATTGGTTCTGGGAGGGCTGCACCGCAGCAGCAGGGTTTCTATTTTTGGGTGGATTTCGGTACTCTATGGTCTGGCAGTAATTCTGCCTGAGTTTATGGTCGAGATCCGCAGACTGCATGATATTGGAAAATCCGGTTTGTGTATTCTGTTTGTTCTAATTCCGGTCGTCGGTCCGATTCTGATGCTGTATTGGTTATGTAAAGATTCCCAGGTGGGATATAATGAGTACGGACCAAATCCGAAGGGAATCGGAAATGTCTATGATTATGATTCTTACGATTCCTATGGTTCTTATGATTCGAGACCTCGATTTTAATGTATGATTCAGCG
>CADBUD010000135.1 GCA_902797785.1 uncultured Lachnospiraceae bacterium | reverse complement strand
TTTAAAAAATCAGAGGAACACTCACAAGAATAAATCATCTGCCGCAGTGGCAGAAAGCAAATGTTGCACAGGGAGGTTAATATGAGTCAGGAAACTAGCAAAATGGCAGGAGAAAAGGAGTTAAAAAATCTCGAAAAGCAGATCGAAAAAGATATAGGGGATCTGATTTTTGAGGAAGAGGAAGGAAAGAAATCAGATTCTTCCTCCCAGACAGAGGTTGAAGGGGAGAAAGAGTTCGAGACGGAGGCCGCTAAAAAGGCGGAGGAAACGTACGAATCAGAAGAGGAAGACGAGGAGCTCGAGGAGTTCTCAGAAGAAGAGGATGAAGAAGAAGAGTTCTCAGAAGAAGAGGATGAAGAAGATGCAGAGCAGGGCACGAAGAAGAGAAAAGGTCTTTTTCGGAAGAACGGAAAAAAAGATAAAAAGGATGAAATGATCAAGGAGCTCAATGACAAATATCTTCGTCAGATTGCAGAGTTCGACAATTACAGAAAGCGTACCGAAAAAGAAAAATCCCAGATGTTCGAAGTCGGCGCAAAGAGCGTAATTGAGAAAATCCTTCCGATTGTAGATAACTTTGAACGGGGGCTGGCAGCAGTATCCGAGGAAGAAATGGAGCAGCCGTTCGTAGATGGAATGAACAAAATATATAAACAGCTGATTTCTTCTCTGGAGGAAATTGACGTAAAGCCAATTGAAGCCGTCGGATGTGTCTTTGATCCCAACCTTCATAATGCGGTCATGGTTGTAGAAGACAGCGGACAGGAGGAGGATACGATTGTATCTGAGCTCCAAAAGGGCTATACCTATCGTGATACTGTCGTTCGTCACAGTATGGTACAGGTGGCTAAATAAAATTGTTAGCAATAAAACATTTATATAAAAAGTAAGTTATGATAATAATACAGGAAGACCTGTAGGATGTTATTAAGGAGGAATAAAAAATGGGAAAGATTATTGGTATTGATCTTGGAACAACAAATTCATGTGTAGCTGTAATGGAAGGCGGAAAGCCGGTAGTAATCGCAAATACAGAGGGCGCTCGTACCACACCTTCTGTTGTGGCATTTACAAAGACAGGTGAGAGACTGGTCGGTGAGCCGGCAAAGCGTCAGGCAGTGACAAATGCGGATAAAACAATTGCTTCAATCAAGCGTGATATGGGTACGGATAGAGGAAGAACCATCGATGGAAAGAAATTTTCACCACAGCAGATTTCAGCTATGATTCTTCAGAAATTAAAAGCAGATGCAGAGAATTATTTAGGAGAAAAGGTAACAGAGGCAGTTATTACCGTTCCTGCTTACTTCAATGATGCACAGAGACAGGCAACAAAGGATGCAGGAAAAATTGCGGGTCTGGATGTAAAACGAATCATCAACGAGCCGACAGCAGCAGCTCTTGCTTATGGTCTGGACAATGAAAAAGAGCAGAAGATCATGGTGTACGACTTAGGAGGCGGTACTTTCGATGTTTCCATCATTGAGATTGGAGAAGGTGTCATCGAGGTTCTTGCAACCAATGGAAACAACCGTCTGGGCGGAGATGACTTTGACCAGAAGATCACAGACTATATGTTAGCTGAGTTTAAAAATAAAGAGGGAATTGACTTATCTCAGGATAAGATGGCGCTTCAGAGATTAAAAGAAGCAGCAGAAAAAGCAAAGAAAGAGCTTTCCAGTGCGACAACGACCAATATCAACCTGCCGTTCATCACAGCAAACGCAGATGGTCCGAAGCATTTCGATATGGAGCTTACCAGAGCAAAATTTGATGAATTGACAATTGATCTGGTAAACAGCACCGCAATTCCGGTACAGAATGCATTAAAAGACGCAGGTGTGAGCGCATCCGAGCTTGGAAAGGTTCTTCTGGTAGGTGGTTCAACACGTATCCCAGCCGTACAGGATAAGGTAAAACAGTTGACAGGACATGAACCTTCCAAGACCTTGAATCCGGATGAGTGTGTGGCACTTGGAGCTTCCATTCAGGGAGGTAAATTGGCAGGAGATGCCGGTGCCGGAGAAATCCTTCTTCTGGACGTTACGCCATTATCTCTTTCTATCGAGACAATGGGTGGTATTGCAACCAAGTTGATCGAAAGAAATACAACGATTCCGGCAAGAAAGAGCCAGATTTTCTCCACTGCTGCAGATAATCAGACTGCAGTAGATATCAATGTCGTACAGGGAGAGCGTCAGTTCGCAAAGGATAATAAGTCCTTGGGACAGTTCCGTCTGGATGGAATTCCGCCGGCAAGAAGAGGTGTTCCGCAGATCGAGGTAACTTTCGATATTGATGCCAATGGTATCGTAAATGTGTCCGCAAAGGATATGGGTACCGGAAAAGAGCAGCATATCACAATCACCGCAGGATCAAATATGTCAGATGATGATATTGAAAAGGCTGTCAAGGAAGCTAGAGAGTATGAGGCTCAGGATAAGATCCGGAAAGAAAAGATCGATACCAGAAACGATGCTGACTCTTTCGTATTCCAGACAGAAAAGGCATTAGAGGACGTGGGAGATCAGATTGATGCAGATTCCAGATCCGCATTAGAGGCAGATTTGGCAGAGTTAAAGAAGCTGGTTCAGGAGACAGAGAATGCTGATGAGATGACAGATGCACAGTTAGACAGCATGAAGGCAGCAAAGGAGAAGCTGATGAATAGTGCGAACCAGTTGTTTGCCAAGGTCTATGAGCAGGCTCAGGCAGCCGGAGCAGCAGGCCCGGATATGAGCGGTGCGGCAAATCAGAATATGGATTCATCTTCGGCTTATCAGACAGATGATGTCGTAGATGCAGATTATAAAGAAGTATAAAAAGAGGAGCCGATACTATGGCTGAAAAAAGAGATTATTACGAGGTTCTTGGCGTAGATAAAGGCGCGAGTGAATCAGAAATCAAAAAAGCGTATCGTCAGCTGGCAAAAAAATATCACCCGGATATGAATCCGGGTGATAAAGAAGCGGAGCAGAAGTTCAAGGAAGCTTCTGAAGCTTATGCCGTATTAGGCGATGAGGAAAAGAGAAAACAGTATGACCAGTTCGGTCATGCCGCCTTTGATGGCTCCGGCGGAGCAGGTGGATTTGACTTTTCCAATATGGGAGATATCTTTGGAGATATTTTTGGCGGGGATATTTTTGGCGATTTGTTCGGCACACGCAGACGGAACCCAAATGAGCCAATGAAGGGTGCAAATGTCCGCTCCAGTATTCGAATCAGCTTTGAAGATGCTGTTTCCGGATGCGAAAAAGAGATGGACATTACCTTAAAAGAGGAATGTACGACCTGTCATGGAAGCGGGGCAAAGCCTGGCACCACACCGACAACCTGTAAAAAATGTGGCGGAAAAGGAAAGGTTGTATTTTCCCAGCAGTCTTTATTTGGTATGGTACAAAATGTGGCATCCTGTCCAGAGTGCCATGGGACAGGAAAAATCATAAAGGATAAATGCAGTGACTGTTACGGAACAGGATATATTTCCAAGAACAAAAAAATCCAGGTCAGCATTCCGGCGGGAATTGATAATGGGCAGAGTATCCGGATGCGGGAAAAGGGCGAGCCGGGAACGAATGGTGGACCGCGAGGAGATTTGCTGATCGAGGTCATCATTTCCAAACATCCATATTTCCAAAGACAGGATCGGGATATCTTTTCCAGAGTCAATATCTCTTATGCGCAGGCAGCGCTTGGCGGAGAAATCAAGATCAATACTGTCGATGGAGACATTATTTACGAAGTGAAGCCTGGCACACAGCCGGGAACCAAGATTCGCCTAAAAGGAAAAGGTGTACCGACACTTCGAAATAAAAATGTTCGAGGCGATCATTATGTCACCTTGAATGTTCAGGTACCTACGAAGTTGAGTGATAAAGCGAAGGAAGCATTGCGGGAATTCGATGCACTATCTGGAGATTCACTACAGTCCTTTGTAGACACGAGCAAGAAGGGAAAAGGATTCTTCGGTAAGAATATATTTAAAAATAATGATTGAGATGATATCTGGGTCAAAAGTCACAAGGCGTTCCACGCTTTGTGACCTTTTCACAAAGATTCGGAGGGACAAGCGAGCTTGTCCATCCGGATTTTCGTGCAAAGTGCACATGCGATTTCATCGCATGGCACTTTTGCCCCCAGCATCATAGCATAATTACAACTTAGATGTGGAATAATAGGACTGGCAGACAATAAGTCTGTCAGTCCTTTGTTATGCAGGTTCCAATTCACAGTCCTTCGGCACTGGAGGAAAAAATGGCAAAAAATTTCCAGATTATGTAGAAATTATGAAATAATTGTGTTATTATAAGTCTTTAGGAGCTGTTCGAAAAGAACGGTAAGAAGTCATGCGACTATGATATGGAAGAACAGCTTTCGTAGGAGGAGAAATGCAATTTTGGTTTTATCTTGGAGTGATTCGATGACAAAAAGACAGCGATTTGAAATGCTTACCGAAGAAGAGTGTAAAAAAATTGCGAAGAAATGGTTTTTTCAAGAGTCTGTTACCTTAGAGCTTCAAAAGCAGCAGGTAAATGAAAAAGAAAAAAACGTAAAAGAAGAGCAGCATAAGCTGGAGAAGGAAAAGATAGAGTTAAAGCAGAGAATCCGCGAGTTTGAAAGTTTCGAGCGATTGAAAAAAAATCAAATGGAGCATGAAAAAAATCTATTTGAAATGAAGTGGAAGCTGCTGGAAGAGGAATACATCCGTCTGGCAAATGATAAACTAAGATTTGAGAGAGAGCGGAATTTTTATCGTCTGGTCAATGATGGAATCGACAGCAGTGGGAAGGTGACAGCAAAAATGTTCTTTAAAGGGACGCACGACCCAAAATCCATAAAAAAACGATATCGTGAGCTGATTAAGATTTTTCACCCGGATAATATGAATGGGGATAATTATACTCTGCAGGAAATCAACAGAGAGTATGACCAGATGATGGAAGGCTTTCAAAAGTAAAGAAACACATAGATTTGGTGCAATCATAAGGCCTTCTCTCCATCGACAAGCGAACTTGTCGTGGAGAAAGACTTTTGACCGCTGAATCATAAATAGAAAGACGACAGAAAAGAAGTCGAGGAGGAAGAAAAATGAGTCACCAAAGAGGCAGGAAAATTTTGATTGTTTTAGGAAGTATGGTCTTGATTGCGCTGATTACGACCTACATTGTTTTTGTCAGGTATTTTCAGGAGCATTTTTTTCTGCACACGACCGTAAATCACCGGGATTTTTCCCAGATGACGGTGGGCGAAGTGGAAGATATCATTGAAAACCAGGAAAAAGGATATCTGTTGGAGATTTCTGAGCGGGGAAACATAAAAGAAACGATTCTGGCAGAAGAAATCGGAGTGAGAGCAGTCTTTGGAAACCAGATTAAGGAGATCAAGGCGCAGCAGAATCCTTATCTTTGGTTTACCTGCCTGTTCCGCGACAGTTCCTATACGGTATCCACTCTGATCGAGTATGATGAGAAAAAATTCAACGCAAAGATGGACAAGCTGAACTGTCTGCAGAAAAAGAATCAGAAGGAGCCGGAAAATGCTTATATCGCGGATTATTCCGGAGGTGGATATGTGATTGTTCCGGAAGTAGAGGGATCGACTCTGAAAAGAGAGGAGACAATCAAGCTGATTTCTGATGCAGTCAAGCATCTTAAAGAATCCATTGATTTAGAAGAGGAAAAGTGTTATGTGGAGCCAACAATCCGAAAGGATTATGAACCAATGACAGCGGCTCTAAAGCAGCTGAATGACTACGTGGGAGTTTCCATGGTCTACAAATTCGGAAAGACAAAAGAGGTCTTAGATGGAGAAAAGACACATAAATGGGTTTCCATGGACGAGGATTATCAGGTAAGCTTTAACTATAAAAAGCTGGATGGCTATATCGAAAAGCTTGCCCAAAAATACGATACCTATCAAAAAGAGATTTCATTTCATACCACAGTCGGGACAACCGTTCAATTTACGGCCTATAATTATGGCTGGGTCATGGACCAGAAAAAAATGGTAAAGCAGTTGAAAAATGCGATAAAAAAAGGAGAGAGCTTTGAGAAAAAGCCTTCTTTTGTGCAGGAAGGCTTTGGCGGTTATTCCAAAAGTCTGGGAAAGAATTACATCGAAATCGATATCACCGGACAGCATATTTATTGCTACCGGGATGGAAAGCTGGCGATGGATACGGCGGTGGTAACGGGTTGTGTGAGCAAGGGAATGTCTACTCCGACCGGAATCTATACGGTCTACACGAAGATGCGCGACCATGTCATGAGAGGACCGGATTATGCACAGTTTGTCAGCTTCTTTATGCCATTCAACGGTGGGATAGGATTTCATGATGCGAACTGGCGAAGTTCTTTTGGTGGTTCCAACTATGTTTATAATGGATCCCACGGCTGTATCAATATGGTTCACAGTGCTGCAGAACAGCTTTATGGTCTGGTCGATGTGGGAATCCCTGTTATTGTATACAAAGCAGAAAATGCCATTGCAGAGGAAGAAGTAACAGCGAAGGAAGAAAAAAAGAAAAAAAGTGATTCCAAAGAATCAGATGAGGTAATGACAGCCAAAGAGGAGTCTGATGATCAAAAACCCAAGGCTCTTCCTATGGAAAAGGCATCTTCAGAGAAGGACAAGAATGAGAAAGACAAGACGGACAAAAGCAAGGAAGAGACACAGGTTGCCAAAGCAGAGTAAGAAACGGTGAAATGATTATGTTTTTTCTGTTTCACAGGAAAACATAAAAAAGAAGGGTAGGAAAAAAGGACACAAAAAATGGAATGGAAAAAATACAGGATTAAAACGACAACGCAGGCAGAGGATTATATCGGTGAAATCCTGATGGAGGAAGGAATTTACGGTTTTGAAGTGGAGGATCTGGTTCCTTTGACTCAGCAGGAAAAGGAAGAGATGTTCATAGATCTTCTGCCAGAGCTTCCAAAAGATCAGGGAGAGGCCTATATTACCTTTTATATGGAAACAGAAAAGACGCGGGAATCAATAGATCAAAATGAAGAGACACTGAAACGAATCATAGAGAGAATTCATCAGTTAGGTGAGAGCATTCCTGTTGGAGCAGTTTCTCTTGAGGTGTCCGTGACGAAAGAAGAGGACTGGGTAAATAATTGGAAGCAGTATTTTAAGCCATTTTTGGTAGATGACATTTTGATTAAACCAACATGGGAGAACATAGAACCGTCGGATTCAATTCGGATGATCATTGAGATTGATCCGGGAACCGCTTTTGGAACCGGACGACATGAGACGACACGTTTGTGTATCCGGCAGCTCAAAAAATGGATTCAGGAGTATGCCAAGGAGAAAGGACTGCGAGTGCTGGACGCTGGCTGTGGCAGTGGAATTTTAGGAATTGCTTCCATTAAGCTGGGAGCAGATTTTGTCTATGCGGTAGATATT
This sequence comes from uncultured Lachnospiraceae bacterium, assembly GCA_902797785.1. Classification (GTDB taxonomy): domain Bacteria; phylum Bacillota; class Clostridia; order Lachnospirales; family Lachnospiraceae; genus RUG14305. Next base: position 5,443 of record CADBUD010000135.1, on the reverse strand, counting down.
GACCCAAGGGCCGTCGAGGCAGCTAAAGAAAATCGGGATGGAAATCATCTTTCTCCGGAGCAAATGGAGGTTTCTGTCGGAAACTTATTAGAGGATACGGCGTTGATCGAACAGTTGTCCCAAAAAAAATTTCATCTGATTGCGGCCAATATTTTTCCGGAGATTTTGATTCCACTAAGCCGTCAGCTGCCTTCTCTTTTGGCGGCGGGGGGAGTCGTGATCACTTCCGGAATTTTAAAGGAACGCGCAAGAGAAGTAAGTACGGCGATGGAAGAGCAAGGGATAAAGATCATTGGAATCGAGGAAGATGGGGACTGGGTATCCGTAATTGGACAAAAAGCATAGAAAGGACAGGAACAGACCGTTGTATCATTTTTTTGTATCAGACGATCAGGTGGGAGAATCTGAGATTTGTTTAACAGGAAAGGATGTCAATCATATCAAAAATGTCCTTCGGATGAAGATGGGTGAAACACTGAGCATCAGCGCTCAAAAGGAATATGATTATCTTTGTTCCATCAAAGAGATCGGACGGGATCAGATCCTATTACAGATCGAGGATATTGTCATGGAGGGAACCGAGCTTCCCTGTGAGATCACCCTGTTTCAGGGATTGGCTAAAGGGGAAAAAATGGATTGGATCATTCAGAAATGCGTTGAGCTTGGAGCTGCCCGAATTGTTCCTGTAGCGATGAAGCGCAGTGTGGTAAAGCTGGATGCCAAAAAAGCTGAAGCAAAGACCAAGCGGTGGAATGCCATTGCAGAAAGCGCGGCAAAGCAGGCCGGCCGCAGCTGTATACCGATGGTTTCTTCTGTCATGACGATGCAGGAAGCCTTGGAGGAAGGAAAAAAATGTGAAAGACGTTTTCTTCCCTACGAAGGTGCCAAAGGAATGAAAAGGACGAGGAAACTGTTCTCTGAAATTTCGGCCGGGGAGAGCATTGCCGTTTTTATCGGACCAGAGGGGGGATTTTCCGACGAAGAAGTGGAGGAAGCAATTCGTCAGGGATATGAGCCGATGACTCTGGGAAAGCGGATCCTTAGAACCGAAACTGCCGGTATGACAGTGCTTGGAATATTAATGTATCTATTAGAACAGGAATGAGGAAACAATGGAAATATATTTTGATAATTCTGCCACGACAAAATGCTATGAAAGTGTCAAGGATGTCATGGTGCAGGCTCTGCTCTGCGACTATGGAAATCCCTCTGCCATGCATCGAAAGGGGTTTGAAGCGGAGCAGCTGTTGAAAAAGGCGAGAGAACGCTTTGCCAGTATCCTAAGGGGAAAGGCAGGAGAAATCTTTTTTACCTCGGGAGGGACCGAGTCCAATAATTTGGCAATTCTTGGAGCAGCCAGAGCAAATCGGAGAAAAGGAAACAAGTTGATTACGACGTCAATCGAGCATCCATCTGTCATGATGGTGATGGAGCAACTGGAGCAGGAAGGATTTGAAATCGTAAAGATTCCTGTTGACCGTTACGGGATTCTTGATTGGGAGCGATTGGTCAAAGAAGTGGATCAACAGACGATTCTGGTTTCCGTCATGCAGGTCAATAATGAAATTGGAGCAGTAGAGCCAATTGAAAAAATCGGACGGTATTTAAAGCAGGAAGCTCCGGCTTCTCTTTTTCATGTGGATGCTATTCAGTCCTTTGGAAAAATGAGAATTGCTCCAAAGCAGATGGGAGTCGATCTTTTGTCCATCAGTGGTCATAAGATTCATGGACCGAAGGGAATTGGGGTGCTGTATGTCAGGGAGGGGGTAAGGCTTTTGCCTGTGCTCTATGGAGGAGGACAGCAGATGGGTCTTCGATCCGGAACGGAAAATGTGCCTGGAATTGTTGGAATGGCAAAAGCAGCGGAAGAAATCTATGAAAGAATCGATGAAATTGAGCGGAATCTGTATGAGCTTAAGGACTATTTTGTCGATCAGGTAGGGAAGCTGCCGGATGTGATTGTCAATGGAAAGACAGGAAGAGAGAGCGCGCCTCATATTGTGAGCGTCAGCTTTTTGGGAGTTCGAAGCGAGGTACTGCTTCATGCATTAGAGGAAAAGGGAATTTATGTCTCCGCAGGTTCAGCATGTTCCTCCCACAAGTCATCCAAAAGTCCGACCCTGCAGGCTATCGGCGCAAAAAAAGAACAGCTTGATTCGACCCTGCGCTTTAGCTTTTGTGCAGAGAACACAAAAGAAGAAATTGAAAAAACAATGGAGACACTCAAGGAGCTGCTGCCATTCTTGAGAAAATTTCAAAGGAGATAAGGAGCAAAAAATGGATCGTGCATTTTTAATTAAATACGGAGAAATAGGAGTAAAGGGGAAGAACCGTTATCTTTTTGAGGATGCTTTAATAAAGCAGATTCAGTTCGCCTTAAAAAAAGTCGAGGGGGAATTTGCAGTTCGCAAGGAACAGGGACGAATCTTTGTAGAAGCAGTTTCTGAGTTTGATTATGAAGGGACTCTGGATTCCTTGAAAAAAGTCTTTGGAATCGTTGGAATTTGTCCAATGGTTTCTTGTGAATATGGAGATTATGATGTTTTGGAACAACATGCTGTACTCTATATGCAGGAGCATTATCAAAATCGTCCGTTGACCTTCAAGGTCAATGCAAGGCGGGCGAAAAAAAACTTTCCGCTGACTTCGATGGAAATCAATGCCAAGATTGGAGAAAAACTGCTGCAGACGATGGATCATCTCAAGGTAGATGTTCATCATCCGGATGTCCTGCTCAATATAGAGCTTCGAGAGAGAATTTATTTTTATTCAGAAACAATTCCTGGAGCAGGAGGAATGCCGATTGGGACGAATGGAAGGGCGACGCTTCTGCTGTCCGGTGGAATCGACAGTCCGGTCGCAGGATATATGATTGCCAAGCGGGGGGTAGAATTGGATGCCGTTTACTTCCATGCCCCGCCATACACTAGTGACAGGGCAAAGCAGAAGGTGGTAGATTTGGCAAGGCTGGTTTCAGAATATGCAGGAGAAATACATCTGACCGTTGTGAATTTTACAGATATTCAGATGGCAATTTATGAAAAATGCCCTCATGACGAGCTGACCATCATTATGCGCCGTTACATGATGAAGATTGCAGAGGATTTGGCAAAAAAAAGGAATTCTCAGGCATTGATCACCGGGGAGAGCCTGGGACAAGTGGCATCACAGACGATCCAGAGCCTATTTGTGACCAACGAAGTCTGTACTTTGCCGGTATTTCGGCCACTAATCGGATTTGATAAGCAGGAGATTATTAATATCTCAGAAAAAATCAATACCTATGAAACCTCGATTCTTCCGTTTGAGGATTGCTGTACCATATTTGTTGCGAAGCATCCGGTCACAAAACCAAATCTTAAGGCAATTAAACGATCAGAACAGAAACTGGAAGGTGTGATTGAATCGTTGTATCAGGAGGCGGTCTCTACGGCAGAGTCTATTCTGGTTGGAAGTGAAAAAATCGTTTCCTAAGGAATTGTGCGAAAATAACCAGTACATTATGCGCAGTTCCTAACTCTATGAAAAACCGGAGAACGAAACCAGCTGTTTGCCCTGCTTCGTCTCCGGTTTTTAACTGTTTCCTTTAGCTATTGATATCCTATGGGAGAAAATGATACCTTTTATTCTCCATCATCAGAGATAATATAAGGTGCCAGCTTTTCTAAAATGCTGTCAATGGGATCTGATCCTTCGTGAATATTCAGATCGATCGGCTTGGACAAATCGAGGGAGAAGATACCCATGATCGATTTCGCATCAATGATGTATCTGCCAGATACGAGATCAAAATCATTGTTGAACTTTGCCAGCTCATTTACAAATGCCTTTACCTTATCAATAGAATTAAGTGAAATCTGTACTGTTTTCATAAAAACCTCCTAATTTGTCTTTCATAGAATGAAAATTCTATATAATAGTATTGTAACTTTTTCATGAAAAAATGTCAAGACAACAGGAAAAAAACATACAAAATGTTGTGTCCCTATGTAACAGCTCACCCTTATTCTTCCGGAAGGAATTTTTTTGTGAGTGAAGCGCAGCGAAAGTCACAGAAAATCCGAGGCAGTGGGCGCGAGGTGATGCAGAATGCATCATCTCTGTGCATTTTGTAACCGAGAAGCCGAAAAGGTCAACTGTTACGTTCCTATTCACACTCCGCTGTTCATAGTATCAAAATGAAAACAAACGCGATAGGAAGGGCACTTTCAACGCCTTGCATTTGGTGCAATTGGAAACGAATAAATTCGATTCCGATAAAAATGTCACATTATAGGGAGTACAAGGATACGAGAGAGAGGGAAAGAAAGAATGGCAGAATGGGTTACCATCGTAGATGATGATGTGACAAATTTAAAAATTGCCGGGCACATTCTGGCAAAGCAAAATTTCAAGGTAAGCTTTTTAAAATCAGGAGAAGCATTGATTGATTTTTTAAAGGATCATCGGCCGGATCTGATTTTACTGGATATTCATATGCCAGGCATGAACGGAATCGAGACCTTGAAAAAAATCCGGAGTATGGAGAAGGAGAGAGAGGAAATTCCGGTCATTTTTTTAACGGCGGACGAAGATGCAAAAACAGAGGTGAGCTGTTTGCGGCTGGGAGCGATGGATTTTATCAAAAAGCCATTTATTCCGGAGGTGCTTCTGCTCCGTGTCCGTCATATTTTAGAGCTTGTCCGCCTGCAAAGACATCTGCAGACAGAAGTAGAAATAAAAACGAAAGAGAAATGGTATGAGCAAAATAAAAATGAAAGACTATCGATGCAGATTGTTAAGACTCTGGTAAATACCATTGATGCAAAAGACAAATATACCAAGGGACATTCCACGAGAGTAGCGGAATATTCCAAAGAGATTGCCAGACGAATGGGGTATTCGAAACGGGAACAGACAGAGATTTATATTATGGGAATCCTGCATGATGTCGGGAAAATTGGGATTCCGGATCAAATCATTAATAAACCGGGAAAACTGACAGAAGAAGAATATGAAATCATCAAAATCCATCCAAGCGTAGGAGAGGAGATCCTGCTGAATATTTCGGAGCTTCCAAAGCTTTCTATTGGCGCAAAATGGCATCATGAACGATATGATGGGAAGGGATATCCAGATCAGCTTTCCGGAGAAGAGATTCCTATGGAGGCAAGAATCATCGCGGTAGCAGATGCCTATGACGCCATGACGAGCCGCAGAAGCTATCGGGATATCCTAGATCAGAAGGAAGTTCGCTTAGAGATGGAGCGGGGGATTGGCAGACAGTTTGATGCCAGAGCGGCAGAGATTATGATGGAAATGATCGATGAGGATCAGGACTATCAAATGTGTGAAAAATCCGACACGGCTCACGAATAGTTACTATTCACAGCCACTATCCCGCAAGGTATTTTCAAGCGCATTTTGCTTGAAAATCCGGGGCATCAGTGCGCCAAATACGACC
>CADBUD010000134.1 GCA_902797785.1 uncultured Lachnospiraceae bacterium | reverse complement strand
ATCAAAGTCTTCAAAGGTAATCTCTTTGGTCACTCCGCCGTAGCTATAGGAAACAACGACCTGGGTCACATCAGGGGTCATCTTGGAAACGGAAAGCTCCAATCTGGAAGGATTTAGGATTTCTTTGGTTTCGTCATCATAAGTTGCGATAAAATCAGCTGTGCCAAAGTCAAAATCCTCCCCATCTTTATATGTTTTTTTCACATCTCCGGTATAGGTCAGAGAAGTCAGAGCTTTCACCCTTTCGTTTACGGTAATGGAAACAGCAATATCCTCCAGGGAATCATCAGAGAGATAGTCTGTTTGCTCCAGGTGATATACGGCCTGATAGGTTCCGGCTTTATTTGCGTCATAAGAATCCAGGCTCCAGTAGTCAGCTCCATTTGGAAGCTCGGTGTAAGAACCATCCTTTAGCTCAGCGTCTAACATCTGGAGAGCCAGCTGATCCAATATCTCTGATTTTGAGGTAGCATATTCAACTTCCAGTGACTTGGCATACGTTGCATTTACAATGGTCAGATCAGGTCTTACATTTTTTGCAGCATCCCGATAGCTTTTTTGAATCTGCTCCGCTGACAGAACCTCTCCGGTAAATACCAGTTCATCAATATAACCACTAAAATAGTTGTCCCATGCATTAGCTCCAATGTAAGTCTTCATATCATAATGTATGGTCTTTCCATCCTGCTCAACATCGTAGCCTTCTTTTTCGTTCTGAACATTTCCGGTAGAAACTAATTGTCCATTCAAATAAACCTTTGCCAGTCCGGTTCCTTTGACATACCTGCCATTTTCGGAGGTTTCTCCATCTACAGTCAATACAAGATAGCTCCAGTTTGAACCGGCTCCATAAGGAATAGATATTTTTTCCGGAAGCATGGAATGAGGAAAGTTTGTTCCGAAAGACCAGGTCATAGCAGATGAATTGTCCTCATTTCCTGCGATGGCACACCAGGAGTCTGAAAGTGATTCCGGTATTCCAAACTCGGAAGCTGTTGTCTGGATGATAGGGGTATAGGCATCCAGATGGTCTGGTTTTACCCACAGGGCAATGGAATAGCTCTTAGAAGCAGAACCGGCGATTTTATCCAGACGAAGTCCAAAGGTTCCATCCATGTGAATCGCTTTTCCTTTTACGCCATCGACATATTCCGGCTCAATCCCCTCTGCGCCCTCTTCGGTAGGAAGAATATAAAATTCGTCATTTTTCCGTGCGACGAGTGTACCGGATGTATTTGCATCCTCAAAGGAATAGACTTCCTCATACTCGGAAATGGTGAATCCTGTTACCGTCGTTGCCTTGGTTACCCCGCCATAGGTATAGCTGATCTCGGCCTGTGTTGTGTCTAAGGTAAATGGATCTGGATTGATTTCACAATCATCTACAGAAATGGTCTTTGTGCCTTCTTTGAATGCAGCTGTGATTTCAATATCTTCATCTAAGAAGACCATGCCATTTCGTTTAAGGTCTGTTGATTTTAAAACTGCGCTGATAGATTGCAATGGATTTTTTGCTTCTACACTTACAGGGAGATAGAATGTCTTAGTTTCTCCATTCAGGCTGCAGTGGTAAATTACGGCAGCTTCTTTGATTTCCGGGGTCAGCTCGATGTGCTCGAACTCAAATTCACTTTCATTCGCAAGGTCAGTATAGGATTTTGTTGTGTCACCTTGTTCTGTGAACGCTCCGTCAAAGACTACGGTCACAGCGGCGCCGGAAGCATCGAACCGATCGCCTTCCACATAATCTGCCGCGTCTTTGGTGATTTTGATCGATGAAATCGCCGGAATATCCTTTACCGTAATTTCCTGATCTGCCTTTACGGTCTCTCCGTTATCTGTATAAGTCACCTGCAGGGCAACGTGATTTGAATGTAACGGTGTAGAAAGATCTACGATGGAATCATAGGAGGTTTTTACAAAAACACTGCATTTATCCGGGGAGAGCTCTTTTTTGGCACCATCCAGATAGGATACTTCAAGGGACATACCGGTCACGGATGCGACAGAACCGGCGAGGTACCAGGTGGTATCCGGTTTGGAGGTGATCGTCAGGCTGACCGGAACATTCTTGGAAACATCTACGCCCAGATCAAACGACTGTGTGATCTTTTTATCCCGGAATGGATAAGGATAGGTATATTCCAGGGTGACAGTATCTGTATCTGTCGTCAGGGTCGATGGAGATACGACAATGCTGTCTGAATCGACCTCTTTTGAAGAACCATCGCTAAAGATTGCAGAGAAGGATGCCGTGCTTAAATCGAACTTGTCTCCTTCAATGTATTCCTGATTGAGCTTTCCGGTATATTTTAACTTGGTATATTCCGGATATACGGTGATAGGAATTTCTGTACTTTGTGTTGTTTTTTGATTTCTTAATTTGTAATCATATTCATAATCTACGGTTACAGTTTTCGTATCTACGGAAAGAACGGACGGAGAAACGACAAGATCTTTTTGATCGATTTTTTGTTTTGTTCCATCCTGGAATTCCGCATAAAATTCTGCTGTGCCAAAATCAAAGCTTTCGCCCTCAAGATAGTCTTTGATAGCAGAACCGGATACCGCAAGACTTGTATATTTTGGCTGTACGTTTACGGCAAGCTTTGCTTTCTTTGTGATTTTTTTATCCCGGAATCCGTAGTCATAGGTATAAGACAGGGTCACTTCGTTATCATTGAAACTCAATACGGATGGAGATACGATGATATCCTCTGTATGGATTTTCTTTTCTGTACCATCTGCAAAGATAGCGGCAGCAGTTGCTGTGCCAAAATCAAAGGAATCTCCGTCGATATAATCTACCTTAGCTCCGGCAACAGAAAGTGCCGTAAATTTTTTTTCTACATTGACCGTGAACTCTCTGCTTTTCTTGATCGTGGTCTTATTTTTGATCTTGTAATCATATTCATAATCTACGGTTACAGTTTTCGTATCTACGGAAAGGACGGATGGAGAAACGACGAGATCTTTTTGATCGATTTTTTGTTTTGTTCCATCCTGGAATTCCGCATAAAATTCTGCGGTGCCAAAATCAAAGCTTTCGCCCTCGACATAGTCTTTGATGGCAGAACCGGATACCGCAAGACTTGTATATTTTGGCTGTACGTTTACGGCAAGCTTTGCTTTCTT
>CADBUD010000133.1 GCA_902797785.1 uncultured Lachnospiraceae bacterium | reverse complement strand
GCACTTGGGCTTCCGGTCTCTGCTGTGGCTGACCTCCCTGTGGCATTCCCGTTCTCTGTGGTGATGCGCCTCCCTGCGGCATTCCTGCCTGTCCTTGTGGATTTGGTGTATTCTGATAGTTCGACGTTTGCTGCACTGGGGCTTCCGGTCTCTGCTGTGGCTGACCTCCCTGTGGCATTCCCGCTCTCTGCGGGGATGCGCCTCCTAGCGGCATTCCTGCTGCCTGTCCTTGCGGATTTGGATTCTTCTGGTAATTTGCTGTTTGCTGCGGCGGCATTGCTTCTCCCTGCGGTACCGATGCTCCTGACTCCTGCTGATTGCTTTGAAAATCACTAACATTCCCTGATGACTGGGATTTTTCCTGTTCTTGTGATGCCTTTGACTGCTGCAATTGCTCTGCTGATTGTTCCTGTTTCAATGTTTCCTGTTTCCCCGGGGCAGATGCAGAAGGACTTTCCTCCTCAAACGCTTCCATTCCCATTCCAAGCTTTTGCTGACAGCTCAGACAAATTGTATTACTTCCCTCTGCTTCCTTTCCACAGTATAGGCACTTCATAGTCTTTTCCTCCTGTATTGACGATTTGATCATCAAATCATTTCTATCATTTTCTCCGGAAATACAATATCAATAAGAATACTTTTATTATAAACCATGTGCTCAAAATTGCAACAATAATCTCTTTTCCTCAACAAATAATCCCATAATGCCGACATGCCATCGCAATTCCATCTTCATACAGATCTCCCGTCACGAAATCCACCTGTTGTTTCACTTCCTCGCAAGCATTTCCCATTGCCACACTATTCGGGGAAAATCGAAGCATTTCCAGATCATTCGTACTGTCTCCGAACGCATAGCTGTCCTTTTTTTCCAATCCAAGCTCTTTTAACAAAAGCTCCATCCCCGTCGCCTTGGAAAACCCTTTTGGTACGACCTCAAAAAAATGACTGCCACGGTCAATGATCCGAAAATCTTCCTCCACCATGGTTTTAAATGCCTCGACCTCACTGCCCTCTTCATACCAGACCACAAACTTGTCAAAGGAAAAATCCTCCGAACGGATATCTCCCCGGATGCTTCCTGCAGCCTCGAAAAATTCCCGGAGCGATCGTAGCTCTCCTTCAAAAACCGTACGTTGATCAAAATAGTTTCCATCTCTTCGTTCGAACCATGGATGCATTTTCATTTTTTCACAGCGCATGGCAATTTCCAAGCAGCGTTCCCTCGGGACGGTATGATAAAGAAGCTCACGTTCTCCAAGGTAAATATTTGTTCCACAGCCACAGATATATCCGTCAAAACCCAGCGCCCTCATATGATCTTCCACATTACAATAGACCCGTCCGGTATTGATGAACAAAAGATAGCCATTCTCCTTTGCCTGTTTTAAGGCTGATTTGGTGCTTTTAGGAATGACTCTCTTTCCATCATCAGAAATCAGGGTTCCATCAATATCAAAAAATAAAATTCCTTTTTTCATGCCCTGTGTTTTCATGTCTTTCTTCTGACTCCTTACTGGATTTCCTTAAGCAGATGAATCATTTCAATTGCGCTCAGTGCACAGTCATATCCCTTGTTTCCCGCCTTTGTTCCGGCACGTTCAATTGCCTGTTCAATATTTTCTGTCGTTACTACTCCAAAAAGCACAGGAATCCCGGTCTCTAAAGATACCGAGGCAATTCCCTTAGAAACTTCATTGCAAACATAATCATAATGACTGGTCGCACCACGGATCACGGCGCCCAAACAGATCACTGCATCATATTTTCCTGTCTTTGCCAGCTTCTTTGCCACCAAAGGAATCTCAAATGCTCCCGGAACCCATGCCAGAGTAATATTTTCATCTTTTACATTATGACGTTTTAATCCATCCTCTGCTCCACTGATCAGCTTGGATACGATAAACTCATTAAATCTGGAAGCTACAATCGCAATTTTCTCTTCTCCTGCTACTAAATTTCCTTCTAAAATATTCATCTTCGTCCTGACTCCTTTTCTTTTTTATTTTGTGTTTAATAATCTGTCAAATGTCCCATTTTCTTTTGCTTGGTCTTTAAATAGAATGCATCATATTTTCCCATATCCATCTGAATCGGAACCCGCTCTACGATATCGAGCTGATAGCCCTGCAGACCGTAAATCTTGGATGGGTTGTTTGTCATTAAACGCAGCTGATGGATTCCGAGATCCACTAAGATCTGCGTCCCGATGGTATAATCCCTGGCATCCTCTGGAAATCCCAGCTCCAGATTTGCCTCCACGGTATCCCGTCCCTGATCCTGAAGCTCGTAGGCACGAATCTTATTGATCAGGCCAATTCCCCGGCCTTCCTGCCGCATATACAGCAGGACACCGCGACCTTCCTTCGCAATCATCTTCATCGCCGCATCATACTGCTGACCGCAGTCGCACCTTGCCGAACCGAGGGCATCTCCTGTGAGGCACTCCGAATGTACCCGGCAGAGCACCGGCTTTCCATCCGTAATATCTCCTTTGACCAGAGCGACATGATGCTCTCCATTCAGCTTATTGACATATCCATGAATCGTAAACTCTCCATAGCGTGTCGGCATTTTGGCTTTCGCCACACATTCTACAAAGACCTCATGTGTCTTACGGTATTGAACGATATCCTCGATCCGAATAAATTTCATCTGCCATTCCTGTGCGTATTGCTTTAGCTGCTCGACTCTTGCCATGGTCCCGTCCTCATTCATGATTTCGCAGCAAAGTCCTGCCGGCGTCAAGCCTGCGATTTTCAGGATATCCACGGTCGCCTCGGTATGACCCTGCCGTTCCAATACGCCGCCCTTTTTTGCCACCAGTGGAAACATATGTCCCGGACGGCGAAAATCCTCCGGTCTGGTCGATGGATCTGCCAGCTTTAGCGCTGTCCTCGACCGCTCCACTGCGGAAATCCCCGTCGTCGTATCCTGGTAGTCGATGGATACTGTAAACGCCGTACAGTGATTGTCCGTATTGACTTTTACCATCTGCTGCAGATCCAGACGGTCAGCAATTTCTGACTCGATCGGCATACAGATCAATCCTTTGGCCCTGCTCGCCATGAAATTCACATTTTCTGTCGTAGCAAATTCAGCTGCCACAATCAGGTCGCCTTCATTCTCACGGTTCTCCGCATCAATGACCATGACGATCTTTCCCTGTTTTAAATCTTCTACAGCTTCCTCTATGGTATTAAATTCCACCATAATCTCTTCCTTTCTTTTCTATATCTTTTTTATGCTCAGGGACAAAATCCGTGTGCATCATTTTTACTATTTTGTTCCTGAGTCTCGTCAGATTTCGGTCGCCAAAAACGACATTTTCCTTAGAAGAACCCATGCTCTGCTAAAAACTCTGTGGAAATTCCAGAAGGCTTCGAATCTGTCGGTTCTTCAGGTACACGAAGCAGCTTCTCCACATATTTCCCCAGGATATCACATTCAATGTTGATCTGACTGCCTGTCTTCGCTGTCAAAAGCGTTGTTTCTGATGCTGTATGAGGAATGATGGAGACCCGAAAACAAACGTCATCCACATAGGCCACCGTCAGACTGATTCCATTTAAAGCAACGGAGCCTTTTTCCACGATATATTTCAGCAGCTTCGGCTCTGCCTGTACCGTTACCCAAACGGCATTTTCCTCCCGTTCCAGATGCGAAATCGTGCCGGTTCCGTCAATGTGTCCGGAAACGATATGTCCTCCAAACCGTCCATTGGCAGCCATGGCACGCTCTAAATTTACCTTGCTTCCCGGAACCAGGTCCCCTAAGGCAGTACGCCGCATGGTCTCCGCCATGACATCTGCGGTGAAGGTCTTTGCTTGCAGCTTCGATGCTGTCAAGCAGACGCCATTGACCGCAATACTGTCCCCGATTTGGATATCTTCCATCACCTTGTTTCCTTCTATCGTCAAACGGGAGGATTTTGTCCCATATTCTATTTTTTTAATTGTTCCCACTTCTTCTACCAGGCCCGTAAACATATTTTCACCTCCAAAATGACCCTTCCAATTGTGTTTATGTGCATTCCTGTGTTATCCTCGTTAACGAAAACCGTTGCCGGTTTTTCTATGATTTTCGCAGCACTTCACTCACAAAATATCATAGACAAACACAAAATCCTCTCCCAGCTTCGTCATCTTGACCGGCTTTGACCGCCACGCTTCCTTCGGGCTTTCGACTCCCTGACCGGATACCGGAGAATACCCTGCATTTCCTCCCAGGAGCATCGGTGCCAAAAAAACGACGACACGATTTACGATGCCCGCACGAAGTGCTGCTTCATTTAAAGTTCCACCGCCTTCTAATAAAATTCCATCGATCTGCTGCTCTCCCAACAATCGCATGGCATCGTTTAGATCCACCCGCCCATCCGCTTCTTTGGTCAAAAGGATTTCTACCTGCCGTTCCTCCAGTCTTTTCCATTTTTCCGATGGAGGCGTCACCGTAAGAACGATGGTCCGGATTTCCTTTGCAGTCTGTACGATTTTGGAGTCCAAAGGAAGGTTCAATCCACTATCACAAATGATCCGGACGGGATTTCTGCCTCCTTCTATTCTACAGTTCAACATCGGATCGTCCTGCAGCACCGTCTTGATTCCTACCATGATTCCGGTCAGGGCATTTCTGAGCTCATGGACATATCTTCTGGACTCTTCTCCTGAAATCCATCTGGATTTTCCCGTGTATGCCGCCGTTTTGCCGTCCAGAGACATGGCATATTTCATGACCACGTAAGGCGTCTTTTTCGTAATATAATGAAAGAAAACCGTATTTAATTCATCACAGGCCTCTTTTAAGATTCCTGTTTCCACTTCGATTCCGGCATTTTTCAAAAGTCGGATTCCCTTTCCTGCTACAAGCTCATTGGGGTCTTGGGAACCTACATAGACTTTTTTTATTCCATGCTCTATGATTGCCTGTGTACAGGGCGGCTGTTTCCCATAATGGCAGCAGGGCTCCAGGGTCACATACAGCTCTGCTCCTTTCGCACTTTCTGTCAGTTGGGAAAAGGCATCCCGTTCTGCATGCAGCTCTCCATAACGCCGATGATATCCTTCTGCCAGGATGTTTCCCTTCTTTACAATCACGGCGCCAACGAGAGGATTCGGATTCACTGCTCCAATCCCCTGTTTTGCCAGCTCGATTGCCCGTTCCATATATTTTTCTTCGATGAAATCCACCTCCCTATTCTCTTCCCTCTTCCCGCTCCGGGGATTTCTGTAAATATCCATCAGCACGAGAAAAGTATAAGAAAATAACACCCCCTGAACCTTCTTCAGGGGGTGTCTATATCGTCACATGACTACTGATTTTCTCAATCTTTTCTCCTCCAGACTATACTGTCGGCTTTGGAATCTCACCAAATCATGCCTTTCGGCTCGCGGGCTGATGCTGATCTGCAAATACCGCCGGTGGGGAATTTCGCCCCGCCCCAAAGATTTTTACTGTCCCAATTATACTAGCACGCTGTCTCTTTGATGTCAAGTTTTAGTTGTGAAAAATTCCGGGATATATGAACCATTTGTGATAATGTCCTTATATACCCCACGTGAAAATGTCCCGGACATGTGGTAAACTACTCCCCGTATCATACAGATG
>CADBUD010000132.1 GCA_902797785.1 uncultured Lachnospiraceae bacterium | reverse complement strand
GGGCAGTGGGCGCGAAATATGACCGATAGGGCATATTTCTGTGCATTTTGTTGCTATGAACAGCGGAGCTGTGAATAGTAACAATTTTCTTGATTTGGAAGATAAATAAGTTTGACTGGTATTCGCTCGATGATTTTGCTTCTTGCATAGACGAGAAGATTTGCATAGACTCACTTTTATCATATAATGCTGTGAAATATCAACATTATCAATAACGTCTCAAAAAACAACAGGATGCCGCATAGGGGGATAGTGTGCCCTTTTTGCAGAAAACCGCAAGATTTGGGCATAAAACATGAGGGAAAAAGGTCAAAATCGGTTGGATTTTATCTCAATAAGCTTCATGAACAATAATCATAATCGAACATATGATTAAAGGTCTTTGAAACAAGAGGTTTTAGAGGGCAAATCATTTATTAAAGAATTTTATTCTAAATTTTTAATATGGAGATATGCTTTATGATGAATGTGAATAAATATATATATGTTATTATATTACTTTCTTTAATATCAATGGTGGTTATATTTGTATCAAAAGAAATAAATGGGAAAAAATAAATGAAAAACAGGTTATATATGACTCATTATATGAAAAGCAATGGTACATTAGTGGGAAATATGAAAAAATAGAAATTGAAGGTGCTATTGCTTCTAAAGATGCTTTTATTCCTGACCCTATTATTATCAATCCATCTATAGAGCTAGGTATAGCTGATTTCTGGAAGAATGATTTTATAGATAGTAAAGATAAAGAGCTTGTAATTGCAATTATTGATACATGTGTTGATTTTAAACATGTGGATCTGAAAAATCATATTTGGAAGAATGAAAAGGAAATACCTAATAATAGTATTGATGATGACAATAATGGATATATAGATGATTATTATGGGTGGAATTTTGGAGAGAATTCTAATATTACATACTCTAATGAAGTAAGTGCTTCACATGGAACACATTGTGCAGGAATAATAGCAGCAGATCATAATAAAATTGGAGTAATGGGAATTTTGGGGAATACAAATGTAAAAATAATGGTTTTACCGATATATTCAGACAATATGCTTAAAGAAGAAGATTTAATAGAGGCAATTAAATATGCTGATAACATGGGAGCAGAAATTTGCAATATATCTGCTATATTCGTAGATGAAAAAAGAGAGATTTCTAACGTGATTCAATGTTCTAATATGTATTTTGTTGTTTCGGCGGGAAATTTTCAGAATAAAATTATTAATGGATTAGATTTAGATGAAAATAAAAGGTTTCCTGCTTGTTGTGACTGTTATAACGTGATTACAGTCGGAAGCATAAATGAGAAAGAAGATATATCAAGATTCTCAAATTACAGTAAAAAATATGTGGATATAGTTGCATCAGGAGAATATATTTATAATACAGTACCAAATGACAAATATGAGTATAAGAGTGGAACATCAATGTCAACTGCGATTGTAACAGGGATATTAGGAGCGTATTATTATAGTTATACAATGACTATTCAAGATGCTGCTAAGTTAATGATTATGAATGCAAAAAAAAATCTGATTTAGATAAGAAAGTAAATGAAGGAAGAATCGTTAGATATACTATATTGTCCTAAAAACATTAATATATAAGTAAGGAAAAGAAATATGAAAAAAATTATATTTTTATATGTTATGTTTATGGCGTTAAATGTTACTTTTGTTGTGGGGTGCCAAAATTCTTCAGAAACAGTAGTAGAAGAAAGTGGAGATAATGAGTTAACATTAACAACAGATTCATCTATAGTATCTACAGACGAATCTATAGAGAATAAGCATGATATTAGACAAGACAATATGCCAAAAACTTCTGGAAAAATGATAATACATCCATATGATGATGATATGGAAGTGGAGTTATCTATTTTGGATGGAACATATGAACTCATGGTGGATGATTATACTGTAAATGAAGATGGGACATATACTTGTAATGGAAAAAAATATAAATATAAGAAGAATCTTTTTGGAAAATTAACAAAGTTAAATCTTCAAGGATACTTTGGATATTATACTGTTTTAACCAATTATGATGGTCTTTCTTTTGACGATATTTATCATCATATTACAAGTGGTCCTAGAAAATTTAGTATAGAAGAGAGCGTTATATTAGATTATGTAACACTGGTTGATGAAGATAGGATTCAAAATCCACTACCATCGGAGGTTATATCATAGAAAGATGAAACATATTGGAACAAGAAAGGAAAATAAAAAGATGAAACGAAAAATTGTTAAGAGAATTCTATTTTGCATAATGTGTGTTGCTTGATGATGTTAGATATATTATATGTTTTTGCAAAAGAAGATAACGATTCATTGGTTTCTGATAGAGAGTGGGAAGAAAGTGGAGTTGGTGAATATCCAATTAATTGTGATTCAAATTTCTGAGATGTCTGAGGCTGAGGGAGCTAAGGTTACTTTGAAATTGTAATTTTATATACTCATGAACGAAATGGCTTGCCGTTTTGTTCATTGGATTTCATTTTATTGTATGGCTGCGATACGCTGTGTCGCAGCCATATTTTATGTAACAGTTCAGCCATACGGCTTCTCCGTTACATAATACACAGAGATGATGCATTATGCATCACCTCTGTGCATTTCCCTATTGTATTTTCGAAATTTAATATTGAAAAATAAAAGTGAGTATGATAACATTTATTTTGGCGGTCATAACCGACAAATTTTATAGAATGGAGGTTTTTTAACATGGCGTTGAAAAATCAGTACTTATTAGATTTATTAGAAACAGTAAAAAAGAGAAATGCAGGAGAGCCAGAGTTCATTCAGGCAGTTACTGAGGTGTTCGATTCTCTCCAGCCGGTAGCAGAGAAACGTCCTGACCTTGTAGAGGCAGGAGTTTTTGAGCGTATCGTAGAGCCGGAGCGTCAGATCATCTTCCGTATCCCTTGGGTAGATGACAATGGAAAGGTACAGGTGAACAGAGGTTTCCGTATCCAGTTCAATTCCGCGATCGGACCATACAAGGGAGGTCTTCGTCTGCATCCATCCGTTTATGGCGGTATCATTAAATTCTTAGGCTTTGAGCAGATCTTCAAGAACAGTCTGACGACCCTGCCGATGGGCGGTGGAAAAGGTGGTTCTGACTTCGATCCGAAGGGAAAGAGTGATGGAGAGGTCATGAGATTCTGCCAGAGCTTTATGACAGAGCTTTGCCGGCATATCGGACCGGACTGTGACGTTCCTGCCGGTGATATCGGAACAGGCGCTCGTGAGATCGGATATATGTTCGGACAGTACAAACGGATCCGGAATGAGTGGACAGGCGTTCTGACAGGAAAAGGACTGACCTATGGCGGTTCCCTTGCCAGAACAGAAGCGACAGGTTTTGGTCTTTGCTATTTCACAGAGGAAATGCTCAAAGCGAATGGCAAGAGCTTCAAGGATCAGACCGTAGTAATCTCCGGTTCCGGAAATGTTGCGATCTATGCGACAAAGAAAGCAACAGAGCTTGGCGGAAAGGTCGTTGCCCTGTCAGATTCCAATGGATATATCCACGATCCGGATGGAATCGAGTTAGATATCGTAAAACAGATCAAGGAAGTTGAGAGAGGAAGAATCAAAGAGTATGTAGAGCGTACCTCTCACAGCAATGCGACCTATACAGAAGGATGCTCCGGAATCTGGACGATCAAATGCGATATCGCTCTTCCATGTGCGACACAGAATGAAATTAATGAGGAAAGCGCAAAGGCACTTGCTGCAAACGGTTGTTATGCAGTATCTGAGGGTGCGAATATGCCTTCTACTCCGGAAGCAATCGAGGTATACTTTGCAAACAATATGCTGTATGGACCGGCAAAGGCTGCTAACGCAGGTGGCGTAGCTACTTCAGGTCTTGAGATGAGCCAGAACTCCGAGAGACTTTCTTGGACATTTGAAGAAGTAGATGAGAAGCTTCATAATATCATGGTAACGATCTTCAAATCTTGTGATGAGGCTGCCAAGGAATATGGCATGGAAGGAAACTACATGGCTGGAGCAAATATTGCAGGCTTCTTAAAGGTAGCTGAGGCAATGAAGGCTCAGGGCGTTGTTTGATTTTATCCTCATGATAAAGTAAGCAGGGAGCGATGTTATGAAAACAGTTCGTTTAATAAAACAGATGGTATTTGGAATTCTGACGGTGGCAGCTTTGTGGGGGACTTCCTGTCCGGTTCACGCCGGTACGCTGCATTCCGTAGCCTATCTGCAAAAGCATGCTTCTGAGGCAGATGATTATTCGGATTCCGATCAGAAAAACTTCGAGGCCGAATTAGAAAAGGATGGTTTTGTCAAACTGGTAAAGGGAGAGACTTATCATCTTGGAAAGACAACATTACAGAGTGGCTGGAAGATTGATGCGACTGGAGCGACAATCTATGGTTCCGGGAACTATGGCTTTTTTGATCATAAACGGACAAAGACCAATTATGGGTCTCTTTCCAATGTTGTGATCAAGGGAGGTAAATGGCTGAGTGAGAGCAAGAATGGTTATCTGAAGACCCTGATTCATTTTACCCATGCTCAGAATATCAAGCTGCAGGATATGTACATCAAGGCAACAAATTATGAAGGACATACCGTGGAGCTGGTGGCTTGCAAAAATGTCACGATTGAAAATTGTACGATTCTCCCAAAAGGGAAATCATCCGCAGACTGTGCGGAGGAACAGATTCAGATTGATGTGGCAGCAGCTTCTACCTATCCGGCACTAAAAGGGACAAAACTCGCCAATGGCGGTGTCTGCAAAAAGATTACGATCAAAAACTGTACAGTGAAGGGAAGCCGTGCCATCTGTGCAAACTCCACAATCGGAGATGGAAAGAAGCCGAACAAATGCCATTCCGGAATTACTATAAAAAACTGTAAACTCACGGGAGAAAACGGAGAGGCTCTGGCGTTGTTCGATACATCAAATGCAGTGGTAAAAGGAAACAAGATTATCACAAAATCCCCATTGAGCCGGGATTCCTATTCCATCGGATGTCATTTTCACATCTTTGGGACAGACAAGTCATCCGAAAAAGGAAAGATTACCGTAATGAATAATACCATTAAAGGCGGAAGACAGGCGTTCCAGGTCTATTCCCACTCCAATGTATTATTCGGAACCGTAGTCTTAAAGAATAATAAGCTCTACTGCAAGCGGGGAGCAGAGAACGCTATTTTAGCAGACTGCTACAAAAAATTTATAAATCAAAATAACAAACTTCATAATTGGTCATGAAAAGACAATGAGCAGCTGCTCGGCAAAAAGAAATCAAAAAACCGTGAAACAGGCAAAGGAGATTCGCCTGTTCCACGGTTTTTTTAGTGAATTTAGATTTCATTTTTTACCGAATTTAGATTGTAATACAGAATAATATCTGTTAGAATAGATTTGATAGTGTAAATATGAACAAAAAATCTCGTTTAAAAGATAAAAAATAGAGCGAAATTACAATGGGATTCCAAGAAGCAGACGGGGGCTGCGAAATGGATCAATGAGGGAAGCTGTTTAAAGGAGATGAGAACCAAAAAAGTGCCAAAAAGGATAGGAGAGAATCAATATGGAGAATAAAATTCCAAAAGAGCGTAAAAAAGTATTGGATTCACTTTTTGAAGCATTTGCTATTGTCGCAGAGGGTGCCTTTGTCTATCTTTGCGATATGAAGTATGACTATTCTCGTTGGTCAAAAACAGCAGTAGAGCTTTTCGACCTTCCGGCAGAATATATGTATGAAGCAGGTAAAATATGGGAGGAGCACATCCACCCGGAGGATCGGGAGAATTATCGCAGGGAGATCGAGGCTATATTTTCCGGGCTCTCATTTGGACATGATCTGCAGTATCGTGCCAAAAAGCCGGATGGAAATTATGATGTCTGTACCTGCCGGGGAGTCGTTATTTTGGATCAAGACGGAGTGCCGGAGTATTTTGGTGGCGTGATCAGAAACCATGGGCTTCAGAGCCAGCTCGATGAGTTGACGGGACTTCGGAACCAATATAGCTTTTTTGAAGCGCTGCAGACCAATATCCGTCTTCAGAACCGAATCCGCATCTGTATGATCGGGATTCGAAAATTTACCGAGATCAATGAGGTCTATGGATATCATTTTGGAAATATGATTCTTCAGAAATTTGGCAGGTATCTGATGGATCATATCGGGAGCAGGGGGAGCGTATACCGGCTGGATGGAACGAAGTTCGCCGTTGTTTTCAAGGATAATTCGATAGAGGAAATCCAGAAGATCTATAAAAATCTGCGGGAGCATTCTCGGGAGGGACTTTGCATCGATAATCAATGCGCGATTCTGGATCTGAATGCCGGCTTGATCACGCTGGACAATTTTTCCATCAATGACCAGACAGTATATGCCTGTCTGAATTTTGCCTATGGAGAATCCAAGGATCGTAAACAGGGAGAAATGGTAGAGTTCTATAATAATTTGACCGAGGAAAACCGTCAGAGGATTGAAAAGCTGCATGTGATCCGGGCGTCGATTACACAGGAATACCGTGGGTTCTATCTTTTGTATCAGCCGGTGGTAGATGCGCGGAGCGAAAAGCTGATCGGAGCAGAGGCCCTGCTTCGCTGGAGGAGCGAGGAATATGGCATGGTGCCTCCGGATCATTTTATTCCACTTTTAGAGCGGGATCCATTGTTTCCGGATTTGGGACGATGGATTCTAAAGAGGGCACTTACGGATGCAAAAGAGATTTTGATGTACTGTCCGGAGTTTATGATCAATGTAAATCTTTCCTATACCCAGCTGGAAAAACCGGATTTTATCCCTATGGTATTGGAAACACTAAAAGAAACGGAATATCCGCCGGAGCATCTTTGCCTTGAGATCACAGAGCGGTGCCGGCTTCTGGATATGGATCTTTTAAGAAATATTATTGTGCAGTTAAAGACAAAGGGAATCCGGTTCGCCCTGGATGATTTTGGGACAGGCTTTTCCTCTATGGGATTGGTAAAAAATCTGCCATTGGATACGATCAAGATTGACCGGAGCTTTGTATTAAAGATCGAAGAGGATGACAAAGAGCGGGAGATGATCGGACATTGTACCGGAATCGCTTCCACCTTTGGAGCAAAGGTCTGTGTCGAGGGAATCGAGACCTCCGGCGTGAGGGACATCTTACAGGAGTATCAGGTACAGAGCTTTCAGGGGTATTATTATTCCAAGCCATTGGAAATCGAAGATCTGATTTCCTGGATGAAGGAGAGAAAGATAAAATAAACGAAGTGGCTGTTACTATTCACAGCCGTTATCCCGCAAGGTATTTTCAAGCGCATTTTGCTCACCGAAGGCGCACAGAGTGTGAAAATCCGGGGTAGCAGTGGCTTGCCATTTTGTTCATGAGTCGCGCCGGAAAGGAGGAGGTTATGGATTCGGAAAAGAAAATAAGAAACAGATATCAGGAATATATTGACCGAATGGTAAAAATCCGCAGACTTGCGACTCCTCCGTTGGAAGAGGTCTCCAATGCGGATGATTACAGTGAACATCTTAGGGATAATTTTATAAAGATCGGGCAGATGGCAGCAGAGAACCGGGAATTTTTAGATCAGATTCTATATCCGATCCTTCAATCCGGAGAATCACTGACCGATCAACAGATTCAGGAAATGATGACGTTTGGAAACGAGCTGATTTCTGAGGAAATTTTAGAGAACTTAGATCTTCCGGTGATGTCTTTGCTGATTGAGCGGCTGGTGGAGGATGCCAGGAAAAAAGAGGACTTACCGGCTCAGATTCGTCAAATGGACGCCCAGATCGGAATCTGTTATGAATTGATGAATATGACCAAGCGAATCATGGCATATCCGGAAATCTCGGAGCATTATCGCGAGCTTGGGTTCAAGATGGGAAATTTCTTTCTGGAGATGCTCGAAAAAGAAAAGTTTTTACAGCTTTTGGACGAAGAAAGCCGAGAAATCGTGTTGAACAATGTCCGGTACAGTTACGTGTTCTATGAAGATCAAGAGAAATGTCCGGAGCATAATGAAAAGCAGTTGGCTTTCTTAGAGCGTATGATAGAAATATCCGGGGATTCTTTTTACCTTGAAAGTGTTCCGGATTTTGACTGGGATTATTTTTTGTTCCGGACACTGATCTATTATGCGATGACTACGGAATGTCATAACAGCAGCGGCTTTTCTGCAGAACAGCTGCATAAAATCTGTGAACGCACCAAGGAACTGTCCGTACTCTGGGAATCCAATAAAGAGTATTATCAGGAGCTGTTTCCCGAGGTATATGATTGGAGCTATATCCAGGTCATGTATGCGCGAAACCGCTATTTATCCGAAGAAATTTCAAAAACAGAGTACCAAAAGACCCTCATAGAGTTCTATCGGAACAGGGATGCTTTAGGATACCGTATCGGAGAGGTCTACTTAAATATTATCGTCCCCATAGAGTATCTTTGCCTTTTGACACCGGAGAGACTGACCTCTGAAGAGTCAGGAATGCTCAAGACCATGTATTATGACATGATAAACTATGCATTCCATATGCCTAACGGCGGGATGCGCCAGGCCTTGTTAGAGTATTACGGCATCGTGTTTCAGAAGTTTATTGAGGTTCCCAGCGGGATTACCTTTGAAACGATGGTGATTCGGTGCCTTGCGGCCTTCCACCCGCCGACCTATGTTCATTCTATGATGGTGGGACAGATTACAGAGAGTCTCTGCCGCTGGCTGCTCGATGAAAGACCGGAGCTTTTTGTGGGAATTGCAGGCTGTGAAAGCCTAGAGGAGGTTTTAACGCATCAGGAAGAAATCATACGGTTCGCCTATCATGCGGGGCGCTGTCATGATTTTGGCAAGCTGACAATTCTGGATACGGTGTTTGTCTATGGAAGAAAGCTGATGGATATGGAGTTCGATCTGATTCGTACCCATCCAAAGACCGGATACGAGATGCTGCGACGTCACATTTCAACGAAGGCCTATGCCGAAGCTGCAATGGGACATCATAAATGGTATGATGATTCCAAAGGGTATCCCAAGGAATTTCATGCGAAAGACAGCCCGATGAAGACAATCATAGCTCTGGTACAGTGTGCAGACAGTCTGGATGCGGCAACGGATTGCATTGGAAGAAGTTATCATCAGGGAAAGACCTATGAAGCCTTTGTAAAAGAAGTAGAGTCAGAGAGTGGAACGCACTATGCGCCTTGGCTGGCCAAGCTGCTCACCCGGGAAGAGGTCGTGCGGGACATGGAGTATCTGCTGGGAGAGGGCCGAAGGCAAAATTACCGGAAGGTCTATTATCTACTTCGCGACATGAAGGGAAAAGGACTATAAAGAAAACAAAATCAGAAAGGAAAGGTGATGCAGATGGAGCATCAGACATCAGACAGAAGAGATCAGGTACTAGCCTATCATTGCCCGACCTGTGGCGCGGCGCTGGCATTTGATCCGGTGACAGGAAAGCTAAAATGCGGCCACTGTGATTCTGTTTTTACAACGGAAGAAATAGACTCTGCTTATCAGGCACAGGAGGCAGAGCGGCAGGCGGTACAGACCGGGGAGGAATGGAAGACCTATTCCTGCACAGATTGTGGAGCAGAGCTGATGGCAGACCAGAATACAGCGGTGATTCAGTGTCCATATTGCGGAAATAATACGATCGCAACGGCTCAGTTTGCCGGTTCGATCCGTCCAAATTCCGTGATTCCCTTTGGTGTGACCAAGGATCAGGCCATGGAGAAATACAAAGAATACTATAAAAAAGGATGGAAAAAAATCCTGCTGCCGGGTTCCTTTCAGACAGGCAGCCATATTGAGGAAATTCAAGGGGTCTATATTCCCTTCTGGCTCTATCAGGGGACGGCAAAAATTGATGGAGATTATGAGACATCAAATCAGCATCAGGAGGGAGATTATGAAATTACGGAGCATTATCATGCCGAGCGTTCCGGACATATGAATTTTGAAAATGTCCCGGCAGATGCTTCCAAGCGGATGGCAGATGATCTGATGGATTCGATCGAACCGTATGACTTTGCTTCCCTGAAACCGTTTTCCATGTCCTATCTTCCGGGATTTTTGGCCGAACGCTTCGATGTCAAGGAAAAAGAAACGCAAAAGCGCGCACAAAAGAGAATCGAAGAGACCATCATCCAAAAAACGAGAGAGACTTTAAAATACGATTCCATTGACCGGGAGAAAGAAAAGGTAGAGGTCAATTTTGGCCGCACCAAATATGCCCTGTTGCCGGCGTGGATTCTGACGACGAAATGGAATGATCAGAGCTTTACCTTTGCCATGAATGCCCAATCCGGAAAATTTACAGGAAATCTTCCAATCAGCAAGGGGAAATTTATGGTATTTTTGTTGTTGATGTTCTTGGTTCCTTTCCTCATAGGAATGAGTGCGGCAAGTACAACGGTCGGAATCGTGGCAGGACTCATCGTTGCCATACTCGGCGGTCTGATGGCACACAGCTCCATGAAACCGGTGGCAGAAGCCGGAAATGCGAACCGGTATATGGATGCAAAAGTAAATCTGAGCGTGAAAAAAGACCAGTTTGTGCGGAGGGAAAAGAAACATAATCCACAAAAAAAGGATTGAGCTTGCATTCAGAAAATGATGGTATTATAATAAATCTATCACAAGGATACAAATTTCTATAACTATTTAAGCGGCCGTGAAAATCTCCACTATTTTAGACGACTCAAGGGCATTGAGGATAAGAGCGAGGTAGACAGGGTGGATTCGGAAGCGTTGATGGAAGAGCTTGATCAGACATTAACGGCATTCAGTGAGGAAAATAAGGTCGAGTCAAAGTAAGATGAAGGATATGGTGATTTTTTTCATGGATCTCTGTGCAAGGCTGTGTTCCGTAGAGGAAACGCTTTGCGCAGAGCACTATCAAAAGAATCTTTCTTTCCGGCTTCCGGTGTCAGCTTCTGGGTATTTGGAGGAGCAAGGACAACTGGGAGCCTTTTTTTATGGGGAACAAAGAAAGATTCTGGGACGGTGGCTGCTTCATGGAGCGCCGCTGAACGCAGCTGTCAATGCGTGTGAGGTCATGGCAGTTTTCAATGTATGCCATTATTTTGGGGAGGAGCCCTCCTTTCCGGAGCTTCTTTCCTGTTTTGAACGAAGCGGATGTTCTTTATATGGCTATTTTGGAACATCGCTGGCTGCCGTAGAGCACTTTTTTGTGGAAAAGGGATATGAAATAGAGGTATATCAAAAAAGCGGATTGGAAGGCCTGTATTCCTGCCCCAAAAAGGAAAAAGAAGCCTATCTTTTGACAGGATATAATGTTAAGGGAAGGCTGAAAGAGATGATTCATACCATTTGCGTGACGAAAGAAAGAGATGATTTTTGGGCGCATAATGATTATGAGGGAAGCAGGCACAGTGCTTCCCTTGCCGGGGCGGCAAAGGGATATCATCAGGGAAAAGGTGAGATGATCTATGCCATTCGGATTTTGGGAAAGATTCACAACAAAACCGCTGACGCAGTTTTCTGATGCGCAGCGGTTTTGTTTTTTGCACTTTGTGTGCCTTTGGTATGTGCATTATATGATACGGATCCGGACCTTTTTATACCTGCCATTCTGCAGGTAGAGATAAATCCACACCGAACCTTTTTTCTTCCCTTTGACAACGCCTTTTTGGGAAACGGACGCAATCTTTTTATTCCCGGATTCAAAGCAGAGAGAGCGGTATTTTTTTACAGGGGACGAACCCGGAAGCGCTGTTCCTTTCAGGAGACAGGTGCTTCCTTTTTTTATGGTTATGGTTCCTGCTTTTTTGAGCCGGAGAGATTGGTGATTTCCATAGGCTCCACCGGTTGTGGCAACGTAGATATACTTTGAGGTGGATAGGATTTTATTGTTTTTATTGCGTGCGGCAACGATATAGCGGTAATAGGTCCCTTTTGCCAGAACCTTGTGCAGGAAGGTGGCCTTTTTGGTAGAGCCAAGCTTTTTTAAAGAAGCAGAACTTTTCGTACGGCTTCCGTAAATTTCGTAGGATACAGCGTTTTTTATTTTGTTCCAGCGAAGCTTAATGGAAGTTTTCGTGGAACGGACAGATCGCAGACAAAGCTTATGGAAGACCGTATTTTTGGGCTGAAATGTGTTCGTTTCTTTGTTGGAAGCATCATTTTTATTCTGATTGGAATCGTTGCTGCCTTCGTCTGCCGGAGTCTGATGGTTTGTTCCGCTCTCATCGGTTCCGGAAGGGGAATCACCTTTCGAAGAACCATTTTGGTCAGAGCCACTGTCTCCCTGATTCTGATCGGAAGGGGTGCCGGAGGAATCATTGCCGCCGCTGGATGAGGAGCTGTCATCCGGCTTTGTTTCCGCTGTTTTTCCGACGATTTTTACCGCCAGATTCCCAAGTACTTTTGTGATTGTATAGAAGCCATTTCCCTGGGAAATCAGTTCGTGATAGGCTCCGGAGACCTTGATGGTATCTACTTCATATCCCTTACTGCAGTTC